>NZ_JAGMUE010000129.1:0-26047 GCF_019049165.1 Streptomyces sp. AC627_RSS907 | reverse complement strand
CCCCCCCATGCCCCCCACTCCCGAACCCTCCGCCCCGCTCCGCCGCCACCCGGCGGCCTTCGAACCGGCCACCCTGGCCCTGACCGTCCCCCTGTCCCTGGGAGGCGCGGTGATCGGCCTGGTGTTGATCACCACCCTCGGAGTGGCCGCCAACACCGCCGTCATCGGAGCCCTGACCGCCATGGCGGCCGGACGCTCCCGGCTGCCGGGACTGTCCCGCATGCGTGACCCGCACCGGCAGAACCTCGTGCAGTCGGCCGTCTCGGGCGCCACCTTCGCCGCCGCCAACTCCCTGCTGCTGCCGCTGGCGGTGCCGGTCGCGCTCGGCCGGCCCGACCTGGTGTGGCCGCTGCTGGCCGGCGCGGTCGTCGGCCTCGCCGTCGACAGCTGGATGCTGTACCGGGTCTTCGACTCCCCTCTGCTGCCCGCCGACGCCCCCTGGCCCAGCGGCGTCGCCGCGGCGGGCACCATCGAGGCCGGTGACCAGGGCGGCCGCAAGGCACGCGTGCTCGGGCTCGCTGCCGTCGTCGGATTGGCCGGAGCCCTGCTGAGGATGCCGATGGGCGCCGCGGGTGTGGCCTTCCTCGGCACTCCCTGCGCTCTGCTGATGTTCGCCGCCGGTCTGCTCGTCGCCCAGTACGCCCCCGGCCTCCTGGGCACCGACCTCGCCGCCCACCACGTGCCGCACGGCGTCATGATCGGCGCGGGATGTGTCGCGCTGGTGCAGACCCTGCGCCTGCTGCGCCGCGGCGACGGCCGAACGGCCCCCCCGTCCGACAGCCCTGGACCCTCCGGGACGGACGACGACCGCTTCCGGCCCGACCGGCGCACGGTGGGCACGCCCCGACTGCGCCGCAGCCTGGTCCACGGCGGCCTCCTCTTCCTCCTGGGTGCCGTCCTCGTCGGTCTGACCGGCGGGATCGGCGTCCGGATGGGCTGGGCGGGACTGGTGGCCTGGAGCCTCTTCGCCGGACTCGCCGCCCTGGTGCACCAGCTCATCGTGGGGCTGACCGCCATGTACTCGGGGTGGTTCCCCGCCTTCGCCCTCACCCTGGTGTTCATGATCGCGGGACTGCTCCTGGGCATACCCGCGGAACCCCTCGCCCTGCTCGTCGGATACGTCGCCAGCACCGGACCGGCCTTCGCCGACATGGGCTTCGACCTCAAGGCCGGATGGCTGCTGCGCAAGGGCGCCGTGCCGTGGCAGCCGTACGAGAAGGCCGGACGCGGACAGCAGTACCGGGCGCAGCTGGTCGGCTTCGCCGTCGCGGTGCTGGTGGTGGCCGCCACCTGGCCCGTCTTCCTCGCCGACGGCCGTGTCCCGCCGGTCGCCCGCGTCTACGCCGACACCATCGCCACCGGCCTCACCGACACGGGGGCGCTCACACAGATGGCACTGTGGGCCGTACCCGGCGCACTGTTGCAGGCGCTGGGCGGGCATGAACGCCAGATGGGGCTCCTGCTCGCCACCGGGCTCCTGGTCGCCATCCCCGACGCGGGCTGGTTCATCCTCGCCGTCCTCGCGATCCGGCTGGCCGCCCATCACCGTCGGCGCCGCCGCAAGGACGGGGCCGAGGACACGTTCGCCCTCGTCGGAGCCGGTCTGGTGGCGGGCAGCTCCGTCCACGACGTCACCCAGGTCTACCGGGCCCTGTGACGCGGCGGACCCACGTGCGGAGCCGAAGACGCTCCTCCGCCCCGGCGCGGTGCCCACAGCGGCACGCGCCGCGCGGCGGCTGACGCGGCCAGGCAGCACCGCGCCACCGCCGGCGGCCGGCGGGACCAGGACCAGGACCAGGACCAGGACCGTTCCAGGCACGCGCACCCGTCGAACCACGCCCCACCGGATCCATCGTCGCGCACGCAGGCACCGCCAGGCCGGCTCACGGCTCTCACCCCCAGCACGCCGGGCCGCGCCGCGGGAACGACCGCGGCCGCACTCGGCGTCCTTTGCCGCCCGCCGCCCTCCCCGGCGGAAGGCATCTCACCACGGAGCGACGGAAAAGTTCGTCCGGGCTGTTGCAGTGCCGCACGTCTCGACATGTACCGGCAGAAGCAACGAGAGGATGCCATGTCCACTGAGGCCGAGGCCGGATACACCGAGATGTACCGGGCACACTACGACGACGTTCTGCGCTTCGTGCGCCGCCGGGCGCATCCGATGAACGTCGACGACCTCGTCGGCGAGACCTTCCTCATCGCCTGGCGCAGGCGTGGTGAGGTGCCCGAGCACTCCCGCCCCTGTTCCGCACCGCGCGCAACGTCATGCTCAACGCCGGACGCGGAATGAACGGAAAGTCCGCGCTGGTCGTGCGCATCCAGCAGGCAGAGGCCTCCATGACGATCGACGACGGCACTGACCGTGTCGACGACCGCCTGGCACTGGTCGACGCCTGGCAAAGCCTCCCCCAGGCCGACCAGGAGGTCCTCTCACTGTCCGTGTGGGAGGAACTGTCGGCGGCGGAGGCGGCCCAGGTACTCGGCTGCACCCGCGCCGCCTACTCCATGCGCTTGACGCGCGCCAAGCGACGTGTCCCCGAGGCGCTCGCGGCGCACCGCCACGACGACAGGACCGCTGTCGCCCTCGCGCACTGACCCACGCCCCACCCCGTTGATCCGAATCGAGGAAGTGCCTCATGCGAAACGACCTCTACTCCCGGCTGGCGGCATGAACCCGGCTCCCCGTCAGGAACCGACTCCTCTCGAGGAGAAGCGCCGTGACGACCTGCTCGACGACATCCGGCTGGACACCGGGACGTCCCGGCGCACCGCCTCCCGGCCCCTGCGCGGCACGCTGCTGCGGCGCGTCGCGTTCACCGGCGTGGGTGCGCTCGCCGCGGGTGCGGCGGTCGTCGCCCTGACCGGCGGTCTGCCCCTCAGCGGAGATGCCGGGACGTTCAGCTCCGCCCAGCTGGCGTCCTGGACGCCGCAGGCCGACCGGCTGGCTTCCGCCACGCCGGAGGGCCGAGCTGCGGAAGCCATCTGCCGTGAAAGCACCGGGGCGGGAGAACAGGGCAAGATCTCGCACACCGACCAGCGGGGCGACATCGCCTCCATGATCGTCACGGTGCCGGACGACGCCTACTACTGCCTCGCTACGGGTGACACCGGCCTGTCCATGGTGGTCGGCCCACCGACCGAGCCCGCCGCCACCGAGATCAACCTTTCCACTCTCGGATCGCGCGGCAGCGGCGGCCTCAGGGTCAACTACGCCCTCGGCGCTGTCGGTGACGACGTCACCGGTGTCACGCTGCACGAGGCGGGGAGCGACATCGTGGCTTCGGTCCTGGACGGGCGGTGGTCCGCCTGGTGGCCCAAGGGCAACCCGGACGGCACGCTCACCGGCGAGGTCACCCTCCACTACGCCGACGGCCACACCCGTCAGGTCGCCCCGGACAGCGTCGCGTTCGAGTAGGTCCCGAGGGAGGCGGGCCCCGTCGTGCCCGCCTCCCGCCCCGGCAGCGGGCCCCGTACAGCCCGGGCGCCGCACCCGCGAGGCAGCCTCCCCGGTGCGGGGCGCGCGATGCCCGAACGCTCCCGCTCACGAGCCGTCCGGTCGCCGACGGACGATCCGGACCGACGGGCCGGTCCGGAACCGTTCGGCCGGCCCCCACGAAGAGCCTGGCACCGCGGGTCCTTCTCCGAGGAGTCCACTGCCGAAAGAGATCCAGGCAGGCTTTTCCACTCAGTTCAGCTTCACGTACAGGCACGGTCACGAGGGTTCACCACAGTTTGGCTCCGGTCACTTGATCACCATGCGACTCAGGAGCAACGACCATGCCTCTCTCTCAACCCCACCAGTCCTCCTCCCCGGACAGATCCGAACACCCCGGCAGACGCCGCCTGCTGCAGGCCGCCGTCGCCCTGCCCGCCGCGAGCACGGCCGTCCTCGCCGCAGGCGGCACGCCCGCCAAGGCGGCGCCCGCCGCCCGATCCGGCCGACTCGACACCGAATCACCGCGCTTCGCCCTGGCGGTGCTGCCGGACACGCAGTACCTGTTCGACGCCGACAGCGCCGACCCGGAGCCCTTGCGAGCCACGTTCCGCTACCTGGTGAACCAACGCAAAGAGGCCAACGTCGCCTTCATGACGCACCTCGGTGACATCACCGAACACGGCACTCGCGAAGAGATCGATCTCGCTGCCGACACCTTCGACCTGCTCGACGGCCGTGTCCCCTACAGCGTCCTGGCCGGCAACCACGACATCGCCTCGGGCGACGACCAGCGCGGCAACACCCCCTACCTGGAGGCCTTCGGCCCCCGGCGCTTCGCTTCCGCCCCCACCTTCGGCGGCTCCTCCGCCGACGGCTACAACAGCTACCACCTCCTGCGCGCGGCGGGCCGCGAGTGGCTGGTCCTCGCCCTTGACTGGCGTATGTCCGCCTCGGGGCTGCGCTGGGCGCAGGATGTGCTCGACGCCCACCCCACCACTCCCGCCGTGCTGACCACCCACGACCTCGTGCGGGCCGACGACGACGGCGTCGCCCACCTGTCCGGCAACGGACAACGCCTGTGGGACTCCCTCATCCGGGGCAACGACCAGATCTTCCTGGCCCTCGGCGGGCACTACTGGCCCCCTGGCCGCACGGTCATGAAGAACGACGCCGACAACGATGTCCACCTGCACATCACCAACTACCAGGACCGCTACTACGGCGGCGCGGGCATGATCCGCCTCTACCACTTCGACCTGGTCCGCAACGTCGTCGACGTGGAGACGTTCTCCCCCTGGTTCCTCACCCGGGACGCCGCCGACCGGTCGCCGCTGGCCGCGGAGACGGTCGAACTGACCAGTGACGCCGACCGGTTCAGCATCGACATCGACTTCGACAAGCGTTTCCGGGGCTTCGCCCCGGCCGTCCCGCCCAAGCCGCGCCCGGCTTCGGCCGTCATGCCACGCGGCACGGTCGCCTACTGGCGGTTCGACACCTCCGGCGCCTCGATGCCACCGGCGGACGCTCCGGTGCCGGACGGCACCGTGGTGCGCGACCTGACCGGCAACGGCAACGACCTCAGCGTCAGCCGGCTGCACTCCAGCGGCCCCCGGGCGCTGACCTTCTCCACCGACCACCACCCCGGCCAGCCCGCGCACGCCAGCCTGCGCTTCGACGGCGGGCAGAACCCCGACCGGGGCGCCATCCTCACCACCGGCCCGCGCGCCCCCCTCAACAGGGAGAAGTTCCTGCACGGCTACACCATCGAGACGTTCATCAGGCTGCCCGATCCGTTCGAGGGCAATCACGCCTGGATGGGCATCCTGAGCTGGCAGGGCCGCAACGGCGACATCGGCAAGACCACTGGCTGGTCCCCGCTGGAGCCCACGTGCAGCCTGAACCTCTCCCCCGAGCGTTTCCTGCAGTTCGTCGTGTATCCGGAGCGGCAGGACGCCGACCCCACGTCCTGGAGCCACGCCCTGCCGGTGGGGCGGTGGACCCACGTCGCCGTCGTCAACGACGGCCGCCGCACGGTGGTCTACGTCGACGGTTCGAAGATCGCCCGCAACCCCGCCCAGCGTTCGACGGGCATCGCCACCCTGGGCAAGCCGTTCGTCCTCGGCGCCACCCAGTTCGACGAGAAGTTCGGGCAGGGCTTCTACGGCTGGATGGGCGACACCCGGATCGTCGCCCGCCCGCTGTCCCCCCGCCAGTTCATGGCCCCGGCCGACTGACCCGGCTCCCCCGCAGGACGTGGAAGGCGGTGGGGCACCGACACCGGTGCCCCACCGCCTCCGTGGCCGCGGCTCAGCGGGCGGACATCCCGGGACGCCCGGCACGATCGGGCTCCACGCTCAGCAGCTCGACCAGGCCGGACGCCACCTGCCGGTCGATCGTGGCCGGGACGGGCTGGGCGCCCGCTGTCAGGGCGTTGCCGACCCGGTCGGTGAGCGCTGCGAGGCTGCGCGCCTGGAGGGTGAGGCCGAGGTCCATGGCCTGGATGGGGTTGCCCTTGGCCGCCGTCAGGTTGATCATCTTGGTTCCGGCGAGAACGATGATCTCCCTGTCGTCGGCGAGGCGGTACACCTCCCGTTCCTGACCGCTGGAACCGGACCTCTCGACGGACACCGCACGGGCGGCCAGAGCCTCGGAATCCACCTCCCACGGCATATGCCCCACCCCCGCGATCACCGTGCCGTCGGCCAGCACGTCCAGTTCCGCCGCACCGATGACGCCGGGACGGCCGGTGGCCAGGAAGAGCAGCTGGGTCCGGGGCAGGAGGTCGCGCAGGTCACCGACCTGGTGACCCGCCATCAGCGCCTCAAGGGCCCGGTAGGGGTCGGTGTCCGCCACCGCGACACGGGCGCCCAGGTGAGCGAGGGTGTCGGCCACGCCCTGGCCGCAGGGACCGTAGCCCACGACCGTCGCACGCGAGCCCGGGATCATGAGGTTGGTGGCGTTCATGAAGCCCTGCACCACGCTCTGGCCGACGCCGTACTCGTTCTCGACGAGCAGCTTGAGCCGGCTGTCGTTGATGACGATCACCGGGAAGTCCGGCTGGGTCTCCCAGGAGCGGATGCGCAGTCCGCCGGTGGTGGTCTCCTCGGTGGCCCCGATCAGGCCGGGCATGCCACCCCGGGCGAGAACGCCCTCGATCAGATCGCCCCCGTTGTCCAGAATCAGGTCGGGCCGGGAGTCGAGGACCGTGGCGATGTTCCTGCGGTGCTGCTCCAGGTCGTCGGAGCGGTGACCGACGACGTCGACCCCGGCGGCGCGCAGCGCGTCGGCGGTCTCCTCCTGCGTGGTGCCGGGTGAACCGGTCAGGGTGACCTGGGCGCCCGCCTGCACCAGGTGAGAGACGAGCACGGCGGTCTTGGGCTCGATGTGCAGGCAGATCCCGATGCGCCGGCCCGCGAAGGCGGCACCGTGAGTGCGCATCGTGTGCGCCAGCAGGGGCATGTGGCGGGCGGCCCAGCGGGTGTCGTCGTGGTCGACGGAACGAGGGGCAGCGGGAAGTGAGGACATGTCGGTTCCTAGGCTGATCGTGACGAGTCGGGTGGAGCGGGCACACCGGTGCCCCGGAAGAGACCGACAGGTCAGCCGTAGAACTCGCTGCGGTACGAGTGATCGCCGAAGATGCACAGGCGGCGGCTTCTGCCGATGGTGTTCAACGGGAAGCCTCCTCTCCTGGCTCGGCACTGTGACAGCCCACAGCACTTGCCTACGCGACGTTATACGCATGACTTGGCTCCCGCAAGACCTCTGTCCCCGCCTGCTGCCGCAGCGGACGGGGCCCCTTCCGTCACAGGGCCGGACCGACGAGGACGGAGTTCCCGGCCTCCCCCGGAGCCTGAGGGATGACGCCCCCGACCCCCAGCAGGCGGGTGCTCCGCACGCCCTCGCCCCGCCGGAGACAGCCGGCCGTGCGCGCGAACGCGGCCCAGCGGGGTCGGCGCGACCGGGCGGACGACCCGCCTGGGCGGACGTGCCGTCCGTCCGGGACATCAGCGGGCGAGGGAGGCTGCGTCGCCCATGACGATCACAGGGTGCCGGTCGGGGTCGAGGGCCCGCAGCAGTTCCTTCACGTGCTGCTCGGCGAGGCTGACGCAGCCCTGGGTAGGGCCGTCGTGGTCCACGTGGAGCCAGATGCCGCCGCCGCGGTCCGCAGGGAGTCGTACGAGTCATACGTGTGATCACGGCCCGACCCTGGCAGTCAGTTATGAGGCTTCCGTGAGGGTCGACACTCTCCCGGAACCTGCGGAGCGAGAAGCCGCGTCCTGCAGGGCACATGCGGACGGTCGGGCCGACCGGTCGACGGCGCGGTGTCCGCCCTGCCGGCTCCGGACGGCGGGAGGCGCCGTCGCCGCAGATGCCGATCACGCCGCGCCCCTCCGTCATCCCGCCGTCCGGAGCGGCACGGCACACGGCGGGCACCACCACGCCCACGGCGAGGGAAGCTCTCACAAGCCGGACCAGCAACCCGTTGCTCAAGGACCTCCCGTGACTTCCGTTCGTAGACCGCTTTTTGACAGCTCGGCGTTCCGCACTCCATCATCATTTCACTAGCCGACTAGTGAAATGATGGTGACGGGGTGCAGTTCCGTATCGACAGACGGAGCGGGGTTCCCGCTTATCAGCAGATCGTTCAGCAGACGAAACAGGCGCTGCGACTCGGCGTACTCACTGCCGGGGACCAGTTGCCGACAGCCAAGACGGTCGCCGAGACCACGGCGGTCAATCCCAACACCACCCTCAAGGCCTACCGCGAGCTTGAGCGAGAGGGCCTGGTGGAGGCGCGACCGGGACTGGGGACTTTCGTACGACAGTCACTGGCCCGTCCGCAGGCAGGGATGCACTCACCGCTGCGCGGTGAACTGGACGCCTGGCTGGACCGCGCCGCCGAGGCGGGGCTCGATCTGGACGACGTGATGGCTCTGATCACGTCGGTGGTGGATGAACGGCATGGCAAAGGAGCAGCCGACGCCTCAGCCGCTGCAAACGTAACGACAGAAACAAGGGGACATTGGTGACGAGTCACAACACCGGCCACGGGGGACGGGCGGGCACGTCCGCCGTGGAAGCCCGCGGAGTGGGCCGGAAGTACCGCCGCGGCTGGGCCCTGCGAGACTGCTCTTTCCGGCTGCCGGCCGGACGGATTTGCGGTCTGGTGGGCCCCAACGGTGCGGGTAAGACCACGCTGATGGCCATCGCCGCGAACCTGCTGGAGCCGTCCACCGGTACCCTGCGCGTCTTCGGCGAAGCCCCGGAATCCGCGGAGGCCACTCGGCGGACCGCGTTCCTCGCCCAGGAGAAGCCCCTGTTCCGACGCTTCACCGTCGCCGAGACCCTGCGCATGGGCCGGGAACTGAATCCCGGCTGGGACCAGAAGGCCGCCGAGGCCATCGTCCGGGCGGGCAACGTGCCCTTCCACGCGAAGATCGGCACGCTCTCCGGCGGACAACGCACCCGGGTGGCCTTCGCCATGGCGTTCGGCAAGCGTCCCGACCTGCTGCTCCTCGACGAGCCCATGTCGGACCTGGACCCACTGGTGCGGCACGAGATGATGGGAACGCTGCTGTCCGAAGCCGCCGAACGCGGCACCACCGTGCTGATGTCCAGCCACATGCTCTCCGAGCTGGAAAACACCTGCGACTACCTGCTGGTCATCGCCAACGGCGGGCTGCGGCTGGCGGGTGAGGTCGACGAACTCCGCACCGCCCACGCCGTGGTGACCGGAGCCCACTCCGACGGGCGGGCGCCCGCGGAACTGGCGTATCACACCGTGGTGGAAACCCGTATCAGCGGACGCCAGTTCACGTCCATGATCCGCCCCGACGGCCCCGTCACCGGCCCGTGGCAGGCGTCCACCCCGGATCTGGAGGAACTTCTGCTCGCCTACCTGCGTTCGCCCGACGCCCCGCCGCTGATCAGCCCCAGCTCCTACGTGGACCCGGAGGTGGCGGCGTGAGCACGTTGACCAGCATCGGCAACGCCTCCTCCGGCTCGGCCCCGTCCGACGCCGGCCGTGACCGGGCCCTTCGGCTCCGCGGGGTGACCTGGCTCGTGTGGCGGCAGCACCGCGCCGCCTACTGGACCCTTCTGATCGGCGGCGTCGTCGCGACCGCCGTCATCGTCTACCAGCGCCAGGGGCTGGTCACCTACCTCGAGGGATACGGCTACCCCGGCGACCTGAAGGAGGGTTGGGAGCACCAGGCCCCCACTATGGCGCTGCTCAGGGCGGTTTCCGTACCCCTGAACTACCTGCCCGTTCTGATCGGGGTCTTCATCGGCGCCCCCCTCCTTGCCGCTGACCTGGAGAACGGCACCGCGAAGCTGGTCAGCACGCAGTCCACAAGCCGCGTCCGCTGGCTCACCACCAAGCTCGGAGTGACCGCCCTGATCGTCGGGGTGAGCACCGCGGCGGTCGCCGCGGCGTTCACCTGGTGGTGGTCCCCTGCCAAGTCGTCCAACTTCTTCCTGCACTGGGCCGACAAGGAGGTCTTCGACAACAGCGGACCCATGCTCACGGCGCTCTCCCTGTTCACCCTCTTCGGCGGCGTGGCGATCGGCATGCTGCTCCGCCGGATGCTGCTGTCCATGGTCGTCACCATGGGCTTCGCCGTCGTCGTACAAGTGGTCTGGGCATACTCCCGGATGTCGCTGGCGAACAGTGTCACGATCACCACCCGTGACGGGATGCAGAGCCCCCAGCCGGAAATGCCCGACGCCGCCTACGAGGTGGACACGTCCTATCTCACGAGCTCCGGTGACCTCCTCGGCCAGAGCACCTGCCAATCGTTGTCGGAGAAAGCCACCGAAGCCTGCGCTGCGAAGAAGAGCATCGTCGGGTGGTCGGTCGAATACATCCCGGTATCCCAGATGGCCTCCATGCAGTGGCTCGGTGCCTCGATCCTGCTGGCCCTGACCGCCGCCGTCGCGGCGTTCATCGTGCTCCGGGGCCGCAAGCGCGTCGTCTGAGCATCCGCCGGGCACTCCCTCCGGCCCGGTCCCTCACCTCCCGCTACGCGTCCGGGGCGGCCTCAAGCCGCCCCGACGCGGCTTGACGCTGCCCGAAAACCTGACGAAAGGCTTGAGTTGCCCCAGCACAAGCACAGGAAGAGAGCGGTCGCGACCGCGCCCTCGGCAGCCGCCCTGGCGGCGGCACTCGGCGCCGGTCTGCTGGCCGTCACCCCGGGCGGCGCGGCGGCCGCCCAGGACGCCCCGGACGCACCCCGCGCCGACGCCCCCGCCCGGACGGTCACCCTCGTCACGGGCGACCGGGTGACCCTCGACGCCAAGGGCAGGGTCACCGGCGTGGTGGCCGGCGAAGGCCGCAAGGGCATGGCCTTCCGCATCCAGCAGGCCGGGGGCCACGCCTACGTCGTGCCGCGCGACGCCGAACGGCTGATCGTGAACGGCACCGCCGACCGGCGGCTGTTCGACGTCACGCTCCTGACGCGTGAGCGCCACGACGACGCCCACCGCTCCGACGTACCGCTGATCGTCACCTACGACAAGGGCAGGTCCGTGTCGGCGAGCGCCCTGCGGGACGCGGGCACGACCGTCCGGCGGGATCTGCCGAGCATCAACGGTGACGCCCTGCGCGCCCGCAAGGACCGGGGCGCCGCCCTGTGGAAGACCCTCACCGACGCCGACAGCTCCGCGGAGGTCAGGAAGATCTGGCTGGACGGAAAGGTCAAGGCCTCCCTGGACAAGAGCGTGCCGCAGATCGGCGCGCCGGCGGCGCACCGGGCGGGCTACGACGGCAAGGGCGTCAAGGTCGCCGTCCTCGACACCGGCATCGACACCACGCACCCGGACCTGAAGGACCGGGTCGAGGAGGCGAAGAACTTCTCCACGGCCCCCGACACCGTCGACCGCGCGGGCCACGGCACCCATGTGGCCTCGACGATCGCGGGTTCCGGAGCCGCGTCTCCCGCCGGCACCGCGTACCGGGGTGTCGCCCCCGGCGCCCGGCTCCTCGCCGGGAAGGTGCTGGACGACTACGGCGAGGGTGACATCTCCGGCGTCATCGCCGGCATGCAGTGGGCCGTCGACCAGGGCGCCGACGTCGTCAACATGAGCCTGGGCGGCGACGACACCCCCGGCGTCGACCCCCTCGAACAGGCGGTCAACGACCTGTCGGCCTCCTCCGGCACCCTGTTCGTGGTGGCCGCCGGCAACGAAGGCCCCCAGGAAGGCACCGTCGGCAGCCCCGGCAGCGCGGCCGCCGCGCTCACCGTGGGCGCGGTCGACGGCCAGGACACCCTCGCGGAGTTCTCCAGCCGCGGTCCGACGATCGACGGGTTCCTCAAGCCCGACGTCACCGCGCCGGGCGTGGAGATCGTCGCCGCCAAGGCCGCCGAGGGCACCCAGGGCGACCCCGCTGCCGACGGCTACGTCTCCATGAGCGGCACCTCGATGGCGACCCCGCACGTGGCGGGCGCCGCGGCGATCCTGGCGCACCAGCACCCGGACTGGACCGGCCCGCAGATCAAGGCAGCCCTCACCGCCTCCGTGAAGCCGGCCGCCCGCACCTCCGCCTTCGCGCAGGGCACCGGCCGGGTCGATGTCGCCAAGGCGATCCCCCAGCAGCTCACCAGCAGCCCGACCACACTGAACTTCGGAACACAGTCGTACCCCCACACCGACGACCGACCGGTCGACAAGGAGGTCACGTACCGCAACGCGGGCACCGAGCCGGTCACCCTCGACCTGGCCACCGAGGCCTACGGCACGGACGGGAAGACCGCCGCCGAGGGGATGTTCACCGTCTCGCCGCGCCGACTCACCGTCCCGGCGGGCGGCGAGGCGACCGCCACCGTGACCACCGACACCCGCGTGGGAACGACCGACGGCAGCTTCGGCGGTTCACTGACCGCCACCACCAACGACGGCACCACCACGGCTCGTACCTCCCTCGGTGTCATCCGCGAGGTCGAGTCGTACGACCTGACGATCAAACACCTCGACGTCCGGGGCAAGGCGGCCGCCGACGGCTCGACCACCATCCACGGTCTCGACACCGACGTCTACACGAACGCGGCCGACGAACGCGACGGCGAGGCCACCCTCCGCCTGCCGAAGGGGCGTTATGTTCTGGACGGCCGGATATGGACGCCGGACACCGGGGGATCGCTGCTGTTCCAGCCGAAGTTCGCCCTGACCAAGGACACGACCGTGGTCATGGACGCCCGCAAGGCGAAGCCCGTCAGGATCACGGTGCCGGACCGCGCGGCCACGTCCGTGGGCACGGCGATCCACTTCCTCGCTCCCGACTACGGCTCCGCGTACGAGAACAGCTCCTTCGACGACGTGCGTGTCGGGCACCTCGGCGCCCGGGTGCCGGCCGCCGAGGCGTCCGTGATGTACCACGGCGTCTGGGCCAACAAGAGCGTCAACTACCGGCTGGCCTTCCATCGGACGGGTGATCTGTCCGGCTTCACCCGGAACTTCAAGCCCGCGGATTTCACCAAGGTCGAGATCGTGGCCGGGACGACCGGCAAGGGCAAGACCATGGCCCGCTACGCCTCACCGCTGATACACGGCGCCAGATGGAACTTCCTGGACACCACCGGCCGGCTGCCGTACACCGGCACCGACTACGTACTGCCCAACGACATCGAGTGGTCCCACGAGGTCATCCAGTACGGTGCCCCCGACGCCGAGGGCTCTCCGGTGAAGGAGAGCTCGCAGATGACCGAGCCGAGGACGTACGCGGCGGGCAAGGTCCACACCCACCGCTTCAACTTCGGCGTCTTCGGTCCGTCCCTCTCTTCCCACTCCGCCCCGACCGACCTCGACCATCCCCAGGCGATCCGCGAGGGCGACACCTTCTCGGCCTCCCTACCGCTCTTCTCCGACGGCGCAGGCAACAGGGGCTACTCCGAGCACACGAAGGCCAGGAGTTCGCTCCACGCCGACGGCAAGAAGGTCTTCGCCGTGGACACCCCACTGGACCACGTCTCGTACACGGTGCCCCGGGGCAAGCGCACGTACAAGCTCGCCACGGACGTCTCCCGCTCCGCGGCCCTGTCCACGGTCAGCACCCGCGTGACCGCCGCCTGGACCTTCACCTCGGCGCACGTCTCCGGTGACGCCCCCCAGCGGCTCCCCCTGACCGTCGTCCGCTTCTCGCCCTCCCTGTCGACGGCCAGTACCGCCAAGGCCGGTACGACCCTCACCGTGCCCTTCCGGCTCCAGGGCGCGGCGACCAAGGTCAGCACGCTGCGCAAGCTGGCCTTCGCCGTCTCCTACGACGACGGCAGGACCTGGAAGGAGACCACCGCCGTCGGCGGCGAGCACCTCAAGCTGCGCAGCCCCGCCAAGCCCGGCCCGGTCTCCCTCCGCGTCACCCTCACCGACGCCAAGGGCAACACCCTGACCCAGACGATCCACCGCGCCTACCGCACCACCGCGTAGGAGCGCACCACCCCACGAGAGGGCTCCGCCGGTACGCCGGCGGGGCCCTCTCGTGCACCAGGTCGAGCAGAGCCCGAACACGGTACGGACAGCACGCTGAGTGACATCGCGGGTCACTGCGAACCGATGCCGCAGACAGCCCGTAGTGGCGGCGAACGCCCACGCCGAAGGAGGCACGGCGTCGTGTGCCCGGCGGGCCACAGCACTCCTCCAGCGGCTTTCACGTCACACCGCGTGGCCCCGGCCGATGCCGGTCAGCACGACCGCCGCCCGCGGGCCGTCGTCCCGGCCGCGCGGCACCCGCACTCGCCGGCCGGTGCTTCCTCACCCGCCCTACCCTCCCGGCCCGCCCCTCGCGCCGGCCCAGGGCGATACGTCACGAGGGCCGATTCCGTCAGTCGGTGCCCCGGTGCCTCACGGGCGGTTCGCGTCCCTGTCCGGCTGCCGGCAAAAAACTCTGTTTCCCGGGCAACCCTGCGCGCCCGACGAAGCGTTCATGCGACGTGGGAGAACTTGTGAGATCCGGCCCCGCCCCGTCCCCTGCCGACCGACGGCCGCGTGCCGACCGGGCGCGGGCGGTGGGCTGCCGGTGAGGCTCAAGAAGGAGACCGTTGATCTCTCCTTCGAGGACTTCGCCCGTAGCGTGCAGCCGCGGCTGCGCCGCACTGCCTTCGTGCTCAGTGGCGACTGGCACCTCGCGGAGGACCTGACGCAGACGTGCCTGGCCAAGGTGTTCGCAGCGTGGGGAAGGGTCAGCCGGATGGAGTCACCCGACGCCTACGCCCGGCGCGTCCTGTACCGGAGCTTCGTCGACGAGACACGGCGCAGCCGTTGGCGGGAGTGGCTCGGCGCGTCGGCGGAGGTTCCCGAGAGGCCGTCGGCGGAGAGTGACCCGGTGCTGAGGATGACGCTCGTGCAGGCCCTGGGCCAGTTGTCGGCGGGCCGCAGGGCGGTACTGGTGCTGAGATTCTGGGAGGACTTGAGCGTGGATCAGACGGCCGAGGTACTGGGGTGCACCGCTGGCACCGTGAAGAGCCAGACGGCGCGCGGCCTGTCGTCCATGCGGCGTTTGCTCGGCGGGACGGCACTGGAGGAGGCGTCGGCGCACGGTGCCGGCGCGCGGGGCAGGTGGGAGTGGTGACGGCTCACCGGCATCACGAGGATCCCGGGACGGACATCGCCCGTGCCCTCGGCGACCTCGACCCGGGCCCCGAACCACCGCTGCGGGACCTGGTACCGGCGGCGATGCGACAGGGAGCCACGTTGCGCAGGCGCCGGCGGTGGACGGTCGCCGTGACCACGGCCGCGGCCGCATGCGTGGCGGCGGCGGTGGTCACACAGTCCCTTCCGGCCCCACAGGCTCACCCTCCCGCGACGCGCCCGGTGGTGCGGGCTCTCTCCGCCGCCGACCTGGCGGAGCTGATCCCTGACAGCTGGGGATCCGTGTCCGACCCTCCGTCCGACGGATCCGCAACGGGCTCGGGCCGCTACGACCTTTCACTGCAGCAGGAGGGCACGGAGCTCTCAGTCGCCATCCGACGCCCGACAGGAGAAGACCTCCTTCTCTCCGTCACCGTCACCCGGATGACTGGACCACATCCCCCGCGCTTCGGGGCCACTGACAGGCAAGACGGATGCGGCCCCACGGGCAACGCCCACACAGAAGTGGATCCCTGGGGCAAGGAGCTCAGCCTGTGCCCGGCATCCTTCCGAGCCGCGAACGGGGCCCGCGCCTACGAGTTGGTCGACACGCAGCAGGATGACGTGGTGGGAGTCATCCACCTGGCCGCCTCGGGCTGGGCGGTGGAGGTCGGCATCCGTCCCCTCTTCGTCACCTTTGATGACAAACCGCCCCCCATCTCGGCCAGAAGCCTCTACTCCCTGGCCTCCGACCCCCGTCTGCTGAAACTCGCCGTCGCCACCCGCTGAGCGGCACCGCGGCACCGCGGGACCTCCCGGGCCGCACGCCACCGGCGGGTGCGCGGCATCACCAGGCCGGCACGGACCCGTCCAGCCGGCCAGACCGAACACTGCAAGGAGAACACGTGCTCATGCGCAGCACTTCCGTCGGCAAGCTCGTCGGCGGGATCGCCGTCGTCACCGCGTTCGCGGCCGGCTGCGGCCCGTCCTCTTCGTCGGACGACGCGAACGCGCACGACCGGGCTGCCACGCCCTCCGCCGGGACCGCACAGGACGGGGCCGTGGCCCCGGCCGACGCCGACCCGGAAACCAAGAAGCTCTACCTCCTGGAGAACGCTGTCGCCGCGTGCATGAAGAAGCGGGGCTTCGAGTACCGGCCCCACGTCGCCGCTCCGAACACCAAGGCAGGCGGGAACGCGACCGACGGAAAGGACTACGAACTGACCAAGACGTTCCGGCAGAAGTACGGCTTCGGGATCTACTCGGCGGCCGTCTACCCGGATGACGCCGAACGGGTCGAAGGCACCGGCGGCATGGCCAACGACCCCAACTCCGCCTACGTCAAAGCCCTGAAGCCCAGCCAGCAGGCCGCCTACATCAAGGCGTTGACCGGCTCGGAGAACCCACTGGGCCAGTCGCAGGGGTCCAGCCTCGGCGGGTGCACGGGCGAGGCGAACAAGGAGGTCTACGGATCGGAGGCCGACCGGAAGCGTCAGTGGGAGGCACAGGAGGAACGCAACCGGCGCTCGGGCCAGGCGCTCAACGGTGACGAGCAGCTCATACGTCTCGCGCAGGATTACGCGACATGCCTGCGCGGCAAGGGCCTGACGGTGAGCAACACCCAGCCCACGGAAATCGGGGACACAGTCAAGTTCGGCATCAGCGCCGCGATGCCCGCCGAGGGCGTGGCCCAGATGGACCGGAAGAACGCGGAGAAGGCCCTGTCCCGGGAGATAGAAGCGGCGCTCGCCGACCTGGAGTGCGGTAAGGACTTCAGGTCGGCGTACTTCCCCAAGCTGAAGGCCCACCCCTACAGCGGAGGCCAGGGGTGACGGGACACGGACCGGTGAAGCCTGCGGGCGGACCGGAGACCGCCGACGAGCGGGGCGGCGGGCCGGACCGTGCCGCCAACCACCGGAAACGGCTGTCCGTACTGGTCGCGGTGGCGCTGCTCATCGGCGGCGGGGGCTGGTACGCGGGCACCCATGTGCGCTCGCCGGCGGAGATGGCCGCCTCCCAGCGCCCGCCGGACGCCGGCCCGGTCACGGTGCCGGTCGAGCGACGCCCGCTCGCGGCGACCGTCGTGGCGACGGGATCCGTGGAGTACGCCGCGCCGCAGAAACTGATGCTCTCCGGCGCGGTCGGCAGCGGCCCCTCGGACACGGACGAGACCGAGGGCGGCGAGCAGCGCGTCACCCGTGCCCCGCAGGCCGGACGCACGCTCAAGGAAGGCGACGTGCTGATGGAGGTCGACGGCCGCCCCGTCTTCGTGCTCCAGGGCAACGTGCCGATGTACCGGTCCATGACACCAGGCACGTCGGGGCAGGACGTGGTGCAACTGCAGCGTGCGCTGCGGCGGCTGGGCTTCGACCCCGGTACCGTCAGCGGGGTGTACCGGCAGGGCACGGCCGGAGCGGTCAGCCGCTGGTATCGAAGCAAGGGCTACCGCGCCCAGGAACCCGGAACCGCCGACCGGCAGCGGCTGGGAGAACTGCAACAAGCGGTCTACAGCGCACAGGAAGCGCTGCTGCTCGCGCAGGAAGAACAAACGCAAGCCGACACCCGGGAAACCGAGACGGGCGATGCCGGCGGCGTCAACGGAAGTCCCGAGACCACAGAAGTACCGGACCGGGTCAAAGAACTGCGGCTCACCGCGAAACGCGAGGCTCTGAAGACGGCCAACGAAGCACTCAGCGCCTTTCAGGCGAGCTTCGGCACCAAGATCTCCCCCGGAGAGGTGATCTTCCTGCCGCAGCTGCCGGTGCGTCTGGACAAGACGGCGCTGTCGGCCGGAGACGCGGCCTCCGGCGAGATAGGCACCACAACCAGCCCGGACATCGTGGTCCAAGCCGTCTTTCCGGCCGCCGACGCGGCACTGCTCACCAACGGTATGCCGGCGCAAGTGACGACGGCCGCCGGAACTGCCTCCCGGGGAAAGGTACGGGGCGTGACCTCCGCGGGCGCGGCCGGGAGTGCCGAGGAGACCGAGGGAGCGGCAGCCACGGGGGACGGAGCGGCGACGGACGGAGCGGCGACGGACGACGGCACGGCCGGCGAACCGGAAGGCACCGACCCCTCCGCTCCGCGCACCGTGGAGATCGAACTGTCCGACTCGCGTGCGCTCACCGATGAGGCCGGCTCCTCCGTCCGCGTGTCCGTCCAGGTCGACACGTCCGACGGCCCGGTCCTGGCCGTTCCCGTCGTCGGTGTGCACACATCCGCCGGAGGAGAGACACACATCCGGGTGGAGAGAGGGGAACGGACGGTCCGGGTCCGCGTCAAGGTGGGGGTGTCCGCGGGTGACCTCGTGGAGGTCACACCCGTGGGAGGGAACCTGGAGGAGGGCGACCGTGTGGTCGTGGGCACGTGAGCCCCGCCGGCCCGACGGACCGGGCGCCGCGCACGCACCCCGTGTCGACCCCGGCCCCTGGGCGCCCGTCCGCGACGGCACGGCCGTGAGCGACCCCCTGGGCGTACCCGTCCCGGACGGCCGCGAGGCGAAGCCCGTCATCGAGCTGCGCGACGTCGTCCGTACCTATCCCGGCTCCCCGCCCGTGCACGCCCTGCGCGGCATCGACCTCGTCGTGCGGCAGGGTGAGCACCTCTCCATCGTCGGCCCCTCAGGGTCGGGGAAGTCGACGCTGCTGCACACGCTGGGTCTCCTCGACCGGCCCACGTCGGGTACCTACCGGCTGGGCGGGGTCGAGACGACCGAACTGGGCGACGCGCAGCGTGCCGTGCTGCGCGGCAGCCGTATCGGCTTCGTCTTCCAGTCCTTCCACCTCCTGCCCCACCGGACGGTGGAGGAGAACGTCATGCTCGCCGAGCTCTACCACCGCCCTCCCGCCGGGACGTCGAGAAGCAGCCGCAGGAAACGGGCGCTGGCCGTCCTGGACCGCGTCGGCATGGGCCACCGCGCCGGATTCCGGCCGGTCCGGCTCTCCGGCGGGGAACGCCAACGAGTCGCGATTGCCCGCGCGCTGCTGACAGAACCGGAGATCCTGCTGTGCGACGAGCCCACCGGCAACCTGGACACCGACAACACGGCGGTGATCCTGGACCTCTTCGACGAACTGCGAGAACAGGGCGTGACGCTCCTCGTCATCACTCACGACGGCGAGGTCAGCCGCCGGGCCGGCCGGTCTGTCCGCATCAACGACGGTGTCCTGCGCGCCGAACGGGGCTGAGATGAGAGATGCCCGACCCACCCTGCCCCGGTCCCTCCGCCGGCGGGCGCGCACGGCCGCACCCGCCGGATCCGCGGGCCCTGCCGGCGGCGCGGACCGGCCGCGCATGTACGCGCGGGACGTATGGGCCGAAGCCGTCGCGGGCATGCTCGCGCGACCCGTGCGCGCCGCGCTGACGACCCTCGGCACCGTTCTCGGTATCGCGACCCTCGTCATCACGCTGGGCGTGGCCACGACAGCGGGCAGCCAGATCGTGGGCCGGTTCGACGCCCTGACCGCCACCTCGGTCACGGTCACCGTCCCCTCGCGGCCCCCGGGCCAGGAGGATGTCCTCGTGGACTGGTCCGGGGTGGAAGCGGTGCAACGGCTGGCGGGCGTGCGCTCTGTGGCGGCGCTGTCCGACTCCGAGAGGACGGCCAACATACCGGTGCGGTCCAACGACATCGTCACCCCTGGCGGGGACCCGCCGCGGAACCTGGCGGTGGTGGCCGCGACGACCGACCTGCCCGCGGCCCTGCGCGGCCGGGTGAGCACCGGCCGGTTCTTCGACCGGGGTGACATCGCCCGCCGGGAACGGGTGGCCGTCCTCGGCGACCAGGCGGCCCGCCTGCTGGGCGTCGAGCGGGTGGAAGGCTCACCCGTGATCTTCATCCAGGGGCAGGCGTACACGGTCATCGGTGTGATGGACGGGCTGCAACGCGAGAAGCGGCTGTCCGCCGCCGTCATCCTGCCTCCCACCACCGCCGAGGAGCGATTCGGGCTGCGGGACATCACCCAGGTCGTCGTCAACACGGTCATGGGAGGTGCCGCGCAGGTCGCCAGACAGGCACCCATCGCGCTGGCACCCGGCCACGCGGACGCCCTCTCCGTGACAGCGCCGCCGGACCTGTCGCACGCACGGAAGGCGGTCACGGGGGACATCAACGGCATGTTCCTGGCACTGGGGCTGGTGTCGCTGTTCGTCGGCGCCGTCGGCATCGCGAACGTGACCCTGGTGACGGTGATGGAGCGGGTCGGCGAAATCGGCCTCCGACGGGCACTGGGAGCCTCGCGCCGTCAGATCGCCCAGCAGTTCCTCCTCGAATCGGTGCTGATCGGCGGACTGGGCGGTGTCATCGGTACGTCCATCGGTGTGCTGACGGTGGTGTCCGTGGCGGCGGCCAGGCAGTGGACGCCGGTCATCGACCTCGGGCTGGCCCTGGGAGCCCCCGTGGCCGGTGCCGTGACGGGGCTCCTGGCCGGCCTCTACCCGTCCCTGAAGGCGGCGCGCATGCAGCCCACGGAGTCACTGCGCGGCCCCGCCTGACCACTCCGCCTGCCGGGGCACAGGCGGCTTCCCGCCCGCCGCGGGAGGCCGCCCACGGGGTGTCCTGCCCTGCCGCCGCCGCGACGCGAAAATCAGACGCCCCGTACATGAACCCGTGTGATCCGCATCTCGTAGTCGGACATGCATGCGTGCCGGGGGCTGTCACCGCTCGCGGCACGCCGGTTTCGACGATTGAAGCGAGGAACACAGTGGAACGAAGGCTTCTGACCCGCGGTCGTGCGATCGGTTCGGTGCTGGCGGCGAGCGCCGCGCTCGTGGGCGCCGGCGCGACGCCGGCCGCGGCCGACACTCCCACGGCTGGGGAACTGTGGGTGTGTGCCGAGGGGAGTTACTCCGTCGTGGCGCACGGAAGGTACATGATGCCCGAGGACGACGACACCGCCATCGGCCGGACCTTCCATTCGACCATCATCGAGCCCGGTGACCCCTGCTGGAAGATAACTGTCAATCCGACCCGCGAAATTCGGGTCAACGTCCGCAGGTATCCCAACGACCTGAGCATCAAGACCTTCACCTACCGCGCCAATGTAGGCCTGGTCGCCAAGGCGGTGGACACCGCGGACGGACCGGCCGTCTGGCGGTACAGCTTCTGACGGACCCGGTCCGGCCCCCTCTGCCGTGACCACCTCGTGCGCGGTGAGCGTCCGGGCACGGACGCGGAGTGCGCCGGCCGCAGGTACGACGGTGCCCCGCGTGGACGTGACCGGGAGGAACCGTCGGCCGTCATCGTGCGCGAGGTCATGAAGGCGGTCGCGCCACCGGCCCGTCGGCCCTGAGAACGGACGCCGGTGCCCGGCACCGGCGTCCGCCACGGAGAGGACCGTCGTGGCCGGTCCGCCGTGCGACCGGCCGATCACACGGCGGATCGGTCCGGCTCGCGGGCCGGGGCCTCTTCCGGGGGCCCCGGCCACGTGCCGGTGAGCCCGCGCGGTCGCCGACTCCACCGAGACGGCCTGGCCCAGGGCCACCACTGCGGACCCGCTCCCACCGCCGTCGCCCCCTCCACGACCGGTGGCGGACGCCTCACCGGCTGACACATCTCCCCGGCACCTACCCCATGCGAGCCGGTCCGCCATCAGAAGGTGCATCCCGTCAGTCCTCGTTCGGACTGAGCACTGCGGTCGGGCACAGGCCAGGTCATTCCAGCCCTCCGCGCCGACGGGGCGGAGGGTGAAGGGCATCCAGCGACTGACGGAACGGACGGCTGCGTCGTGGACAGCGGCGCGACGCCCATTCCGGCGCGAGCCGGTGAGCGCGTCACCACCGTGCGCATCCGATGGGCCACCACGTGAACCGATCACCGCATCACACCGTTGTGGAAGACAGCATGTCACCGACCTTCTCGTACCACCTCTTACGGAGGTTCAGACGATGACTCGGAACAACCTTCCTCAGCCGTCCCGGCGAGCCGTGCTGGGCGGTGTCTCGGCCGCAGCGCTCACCCTGGCCGTCGGAGCTGGCCCGGCTCAAGCCGGAACGAGGCATTCCTGGCCGACGCAGTTCCCGCTCCCCGACGGGTTCCTCCCAGAGGGCATCACCATCGGAGCGAAGCCCTACGCCTACATGGGCTCGCGGGCCAACGGCGCCATCTACCGCACCGACCTCAGGACCGGCAACGGCCGAATCGTGCACGCGGGAACCCCGGGCACTACGGCGATCGGCCTGAAACTGGACCACGACGGTCTGCTGTACGTCGCCGGAGGCGACGGCGGGACGGGGCGTGTCATCAACGCCCGCACGGGCGAACTGCTGCACACCTACCGGCTGACCCGCGCCTCGTCGACGTTCGTCAACGACGTCGTGCTGATCGGTGACCGGGCGTGGTTCACCGACTCCGTCAACGGGGTCCTGTACAGCGTCCCGCGTGACGGCCGTGGGCGCGTGCGCACGCTTCCCCTCACCGGGGACTGGGAGCAGCTCCCGCAGGCCACCAACTCGAACGGCATCGTGGCGACGCAGGACGGCCGCGGGGTGATCGTGGTAAACACCACGTCCGGCGCGCTGCACCAGATCTCCCTCAGGACGGGCACGACCTCGCGGATCACCCTTGAGGGCGGCGCGGGGTCGGTCGTCAACGGTGACGGCCTGGTGCGCATCGGCCGCACCCTGTACGTCGTCCAGAACCACTCGAACCTGATTAGCGTCTGGGAGCTGTCCCGGGACACGCAGCGCGCCAGACTGCGCCGCACCATCAAGGACCCGCGCTTCGACGTGCCGACCACAGCCGCCCGCTACGGCCATCACTTGTACCTGGTCAACGCCCGCTTCACCAGCCCTCAGGTCCCGGAGACGACCTTCACGGGAGTGGCTGTCCCACTCTGATCCAGTGCATGTGAGAAGCGGGTCAGCACACGTGGCGAGCGTGCTGGCCCGCTTCCCGGCGTCCGCGCGTGCGACGGTCTCCCCAGCCGAGCGGAACCCCGCCCAGGCACCCCGGTACGTCTTCCGGTGTCCGGGCCGGAGTGAGACCGGACCGGCACTGTCCGAGCCCCGCGGCGGGCAGGTGACACGGGCCGGGTACATGTCAAGCTCGACGACGACTCCAGAAGGCATCGTCCTCTCCGATGCCGCCCCGCCCACGGGCCGGCTCGTGGGAAAAGACGCACCTTGCCCGAACCGGCGAGGTTCCCCAGCCGTAGTGCCTCCTGACGGGGCCCACCCGGTGGTGCCGGGCCGCCGCGTTTCGACGCTCAGTCAGTGCAGAGATCGGCAAGGAGTCCCCACATGCTCTAGAACCCAGCGACGACGAGACGCGCATGAACGGCATCTGCGGGCCGCCGGGTGGCGTGTCCGCCCCACTCTGACCGCATGAGGCCGTGCCACCTCGGTGAGCGCGGTGTTGGCAGCGGGATCCAGCAGTGGCACCCCGCGGCCCACCGTCGCCGCAGGTCCGTATCCCCCCACCATCCGCCCATGTCAGAGCTGTCTCGCGGCACACCAGAACCGGACGCCGGGCTGGTGGCGCAGCGCTGAGCTCATTCCGCGCGGACTCACCCGACGTTCTGCCGGAGCACGGACGCTCCGTGCCTCTCCCCGCAGTGAAACGGCGCCGCTCGCCCCGGTGATGACGGCGCGCACATCAGCCAGGAAAGTGGAAACAAGCACATGACAACACCGAAGGACGACACGGCCAGGCGCGGCAACGGCGGGAGCCACAAGCTGACGCGGCGGTCCGCACTACGGCTCGCCGGGGTGGGCGGAGCGGCTGCAGGCGCGGTTACTCTCGGCCTGTGGGCGGCGACGACCGGCGAGGCGTCCCCGCCCGAGGCCGCCTCGGACAAGGAGCGCCTGTCGCTGCTGCGGCCCGGTGACGCGGGCTTCGCCGAGGAGAAGGCGGCTTTCAACCTGACCGTCACCCACGATCCGGAGGCCATCGCGCTGCCCAGGACGACCGAGGAGGCTGCCGCTGCCGTCCGTTGGGGTGCGCGCCGCCGCCTCCCGGTGGCGGTGCAGGCCACGGGTCACGGCATCGGGGTACCGGCCGACGGGGCGCTGCTCGTGAACACCCGTCACATGACCGGGGTGCGCATCGACCCGCGGACCCGTACCGCCCGCATCCAGGCCGGCACCAAGTGGGCCGAGGTCGTCAAGGCCGCCGCCGAGCACGGGCTCGCGCCGCTCGTCGGATCCGCCCCGGGCGTGAGTGCCATCGGTTACGTCACGGGCGGCGGACTGCCCGTCTTCGGGCGGGCGTTCGGCTACGCGGCCGACCACGTGCGCCGGTTCAGCATCGTCACCCCCAACGGGACGGTGCGCGAGGTGTCGCCCTCCCGGTACCCCGACCTGTTCTGGGGCGTCCGCGGCGGCAAGAGCAACTTCGGGCTCGTCACCTCGATGGACGTGGAACTGTTCCCCATCCGCACGCTCTACGGCGGCACCCTCACCTACCCGGGTGCCCTGGCCCCGCAGTTGCTGCGGGCCTACCAGAACTGGTCGGCCCGGCTGCCGGAGAAGGCGGCGTCGGAGTTCACCCTGGCGCGGATGCCCGACCTGCCCAGCGTGCCCGAGCCGCTGCGAGGGCAGCTCCTGGTCAACATCCGCTTCGCGTACCTCGGAAGCGTCAAGGACGGGGAGCGACTGCTGCGGCCGATGCTGCTCGGGCAGCCGCTGGCGAACACCGTCAAGGAGCTGCCGCACACCCGGATCGGCGAGGTCTACAACGACCCGACGACGCCCATGCCCGCGTGGGAGCGCACCGGCCTGGTCCGCCGCCTCGACGACCGCACCGTCGCGCGGCTGCTGGCCCTGGCGGGGCCCGGCGTCACGCTGCCGCCCGGTGCTGTCAGCATCCGCCAGCTCGGCGGCGCGCTCTCCCACCGTCCCCGGCACGCCAATGCGATCGGCCACCGTGACGCCGGGTTCACCTTCTTCTCCGCGATGCTCGCGCCGCCCGACGCGGGCGCTCAGTTGCGCCAGGTGCAGCAGAAGCTGATGGACGGGATGGGCGACGTGCTCACGGGCGGGGCGTTCCCCAACTTCCTCAACTCGCTCGACACGACGCCCGACGCGGTACGGGCTGCGTACACGGTGCAGGACTGGCGCCGGCTGAGGCAGCTCAAGCACCGCTACGACCCGCGCAACACGTTCCGGATCAACCACAACATCCCTCCGCGGGGCTGATGGCCGCCTCCCACGGGTCGCGGGCCTGACCGGCGCCCTGGCGCTCCGGGAGCATCGATGAAGCATGTCTCTGTCCGGCGCCCTGGCGCCGGACAGGGACATGCCGTGCTGAGCGTGTCCACCCTCAGGATCTGTGACGGCGACGAACCGCGTGACGGACAGGAAGGATGCGGCACTTACGACTACGCGCCCGGACCGTAGCGGACACCGGTTCGCACGAGGACGACGAGGTCGATCGCGTGCGTTCCGACTGCTTGTAGCCCGTCGTGACGGCGTCGAGCGCTTGATGAAGGTGAGGGTCGGGCTGTGTCGTACCCCTCGAGCCAGCCGCTGCCGAGGGTGTGTGAGGGCCCGCAGTCCTTGGTCTGTACGGTGAGCAGTGGGCTTTTGTCGGTGTTCGGTGTCGTGCGCGGGGTGGTCCGGGCTGGTGGGGTGGGGGGTGCCCGGAGTGGCTCCGTGGCGGCGGAGCCCGGACGCGGGAAGGGTCAGTCCCCCAGGAGCACCCCGCGATCGGCCAGGAGTCTGCGCAGTTCCCGCATGGCGTAGTAGGACCGGGACTTCACCGTCCCCGCCGGGATGCCCAGGCGTTCCGCGGCCTGGGTGACCGTGTACCCGCTGAAATACATGAGCGTGATCACCTCACGCTGCTGCCCGGGCAGTTCGGCCACTGCCTCCGCGACCACCCGCGCGGTCAGGACACGGTCCGACTCATCCGCGGAAACGGTCTCCTGCACATCGGACAACTGCGTCTCGACCGGCCGGATCCGGCAGGCCCGGTGATGATCGATGACCAGGTTGCGCACCACGGTGAACAACCACGGCCGTGCCTTGTCGATGTCCCCGTCGAACATGGCACTGTGCCGCCACGCCCGGGCGAAGGCCTCCTGCAGCAGGTCCTCCGCACGGTGCCAGTCA
>NZ_JAGMUE010001264.1:0-564 GCF_019049165.1 Streptomyces sp. AC627_RSS907 | reverse complement strand
GGCCTGGCCGCACCCCGCCGACGGGGCCGCCCGGCCCGGGCGGCGGCCGGCGGCGAACCGGCGGCGCGGGACCGCATCCTGTCGGCGGCGCGCAGCGAGTTCGCCGAGCGCGGCTACGACAAGGCGTCCATCCGTGGCATCGCCAAGGGCGCCGGCGTCGACCCGGCCCTGGTCCACCACTACTTCGGCACCAAGGACCAGGTCTTCGCCGCCGCCATCGAGCGGGCCTTCGAGCCCGCGCTGCGCGCACCCGACATGCTGCTCGCCGGCCCGCACGAGGAGCAGGGGGAGCGGCTGGCCCGGTTCTTCCTCGGCATCTGGGAGAACCCGACGCACCGCGAGCCGCTGCTGGCGATCGTGCGCTCGGCCGTGGGCAACGAGGCGGCGGCGGCCGTCTTCCGCGACCTGGTCTCCAGCCGGCTCGTCGCGCGGGTCGCGGCCCAGTTGGGCGTCCCGGACCCGCGACTGCGCGCCGAACTCGCCGCGGCCCAGTTGGTGGGCATCGCGCTGCTGCGGTACGTGATCAAGATGAGGCCGCTGGCGGACGCCGACCCGGAGCACGTG
>NZ_JAGMUE010001263.1:0-574 GCF_019049165.1 Streptomyces sp. AC627_RSS907 | reverse complement strand
CCGCCCGCACCGGGCCGAGGCCGAAGTACTCGGGCTCGATGCCGGTGACCGCCGTCGCCCGCACGCGGGCCAGCGGCTCGCGCCCGCTGGCCCGCAGCCCCTCCTCGTCGCAGAGCATCAGCGCCGCCGCGCCGTCGTTGAGCGGCGAGGAGTTGCCGGCCGTGACCGTGCCGCCCTCGCGGAACGCGGGCCGCAGCCGGGCCAGCGCGTCGAGCGAGGTGTTCTGGCGGATGGTCTCGTCGCGGTCGAGCGAGGCCGCCGGGTAGGCCACCACCTCCGCGTCGTACGCCCCGTCCTTCCAGGCCCGGGCGGCCTTGTCGTGGCTGGCGAGCGCGAACGCGTCCTGGGCCTGTCGGCTGATCCCATGCCGGTCGGCGATGAGTTCGGCGCCCTCGCCGAGCGGGATCGTCCACTGCGGCGGCATCTTCGGGTTGGTCATCCGCCAGCCGAGCGTGGTGTTCAGCAGCGCCTGGTTGCCGGGCGGGAACGGCCGGTCCGGCTTGGGCAGCACGTAGGGCGCGCGGCTCATCGACTCGACGCCGCCCGCGATCACCACGCGCGCGTCGCCGACGGC
>NZ_JAGMUE010001262.1:0-644 GCF_019049165.1 Streptomyces sp. AC627_RSS907 | reverse complement strand
CTTCCAACGGATCTCCGTCGAGCCCTGCTCCGTGACCGCCATCCGCTACACCCGGCTGCGCCCCTTCCTGCTCCGGCTCGGCGACACCGGCGACCTCGCGGGGCTCGCGCCGCGACCGGACGAGGAGCAGGGCGCGAGCGGGGACGCCGCGGTGGGGGGTGGCGCGGGGGCACCGTGATCTCCGCGCGCAGTAGGGTGGTTCCGCGCATGAGACCGTGGTCCTGACACCCAGGACGGCGGACCCAGCGGCCCACCGAGGCCGGGCCGCACCGGCCGTCGCAGCACCACCGCAAGCCGAACCGTCGAACAAAACTGGAGCAGGACGTTGTCCCGTCAGGTGTTCCTCTATGACCCGCCGGACCGCTTCGTCGCCGGTACGGTCGGGCTGCCTGGCCGCCGCACCTTCTTCCTGCAGGCGACGGCGGCCGGTCGCACCACCAGCGTCGCGCTGGAAAAGGCCCAGGTCGAGGCGTTGGCCGAGCGGATCGACGAGCTGCTTGACGAGGTCGTGCGGCGCACCGGGGGCAATGCGCCGGTGCCGGCCGTCGCGCCCGCCGAGATGACCGACACGGCGCCGCTGGACGCCCCGGTCGAGGAGGAGTTCCGGGTCGGGACCATGGCGCTGGCCTGGGACGGCGAGGAAC
>NZ_JAGMUE010001261.1:0-643 GCF_019049165.1 Streptomyces sp. AC627_RSS907 | reverse complement strand
GCGCGGAGCGGCCCGGCACGGCGCCGCTCGGCTCCGCCCCGGAGGCCGGGCTCGTGTCCGGGCCGGCCGGGGCGTGCGGGCGGTGCGTACGAGCCTGTGCGCGCTGCGAGCGCCCGGCGTGCGCGGTGGTGCGGTCGCGGTCGTCTCCGTGGCCGCTGGGAGCGGCGGTGGGGCCCGGGAGTGCGGCACGGTGCCGCGCGCCGACGGCGGCCGGTCGGCCGCCCGGGCAGCGCGACGTGGCCGCCGCGGCGCGCCAACGCGCCGGCGTCGCGCCCGCCTTCGCCTGCCCTTCCCAGGTCATGGGTCAATCCTGCGGTTCTGGGCTGTTCGGGGCCATGACAACGTCCTGCCAGCGGCCGGGGCGCGGCCTGGTCAGCGCGCGGTCCACCAGCGCGCCGGCGGCGCCGGTGTAGTGCGTCGGCTCGACCAGGTCGGCCAGGCGCGCGGCCGACAGGTGCCGGGTCACCTCGGGCAGTTCGCCGAGCACGGCCTCAAGGGTGCGTCCGGAGGCCGCCGCGTCGGCGGACGCCCGGCTGAGCACCTGCCGGGCGACGGCCTTGCCGAGCAGCGGTGCCAGCGCCGCCGCGATCCGCTCGGAGACGAGCTGGCCGCCGGTCAGGTCGAGGTTGGCGCGCATCCGGTC
>NZ_JAGMUE010001260.1:0-662 GCF_019049165.1 Streptomyces sp. AC627_RSS907 | reverse complement strand
GTCCTGGCCGCACTGCCCGACGTCACCGCCCACCTCGACGAGGAGGACATCAACGGGCTGCTCGACCCCGCCCGCTACACCGGGGCGGCGTCGGCTCTCACCGATCGGGCCCTACGCGCCTGAGCGGGGCACCACTGACACACCGAGCCGGCCACGCGCCGGGCCTCTAGGGAGCACCACACCATGACCCCCACGCACCATCGCACGTCCCGCCTGCCCTCGTTGACCGGCATGCGCTTCATCGCCGCGCTGATGGTCTTCGCCTTCCACGTCGCCTGGGAGCGCTTCTTCCGCGACGCCGAGGTGCAGGGCGACTACGCCGACGTCGTGAACAAGGCCGGCTGGATCGGCGTCTCGTTCTTCTTCGTGCTCAGCGGGTTCGTCCTCGCCTGGTCGCGCCGCGAGGGCGACAGCTCACCCCGGTTCTGGCGCCGCCGGATCGCCAAGGTCTACCCCGGGCACTTCGTGACCGCCCTGGTGGCCTTCTGGCTGATCTCGCGCACCGACGGCATGCTGGCCGCCGCGGGCACGGTCGACGCCGACGAGGCGATCACCAACCTGCTGCTGATCCACTCCTGGTGGCCCGAGTACGACGTGTTCCTCAGCGGCAACGCCGTCAGTTGGTCGCTCGCCTGCGAACTCTTCTTCTACCTGGCCTTGCC
>NZ_JAGMUE010001259.1:0-616 GCF_019049165.1 Streptomyces sp. AC627_RSS907 | reverse complement strand
GGGCGTGGGCCGGGGCTCGGTGCGCGGCGCGTGGGCGGGCGCGGGTGATGGGGGGTCATGCGGGCGGCGTAGTCCAGCGCGCGCGGGGGCCGGGGGGCTCGGACGATGAGCGTGGGGCCGCCGGGCGGGCGGCTCCGGTGTCACCCGGGCGAGTGGGATAAGGGAGTGCCTCGTGAGCCTCAGCCTTGAGCAACTGTGCCGCTGTTCGGTGGCCGTCGATCTCGGCGCCGCCCGGACCCGGGTCTACCTCAAGGAGGTCGGGCTCATCGTCAACCAGCCGACCGTCGCCGCGGTGAACACCCGTACCGGCTCGCTCATCGCCGTCGGCTCGCTGGCCGAGCGGATGACGGGCCGCACGCCCGGGCACATCCGCGTCGTGCGGCCGGTCAGCGGCGGCACCGTCGTGGACATCGACATCGCCCAGCGCATGCTGCGGTTCTTCGTCGGGAACAAGGTGCGCCGCGCCTGGCGGCGCAAGCCGCTGCTGCGGGCCGCCGTCTGCGTCTCGCACGACGCCGACCCGCTGGCCCGGCGCGCCGCGGCCGAGACGCTGGCCGGGCTCGGGGCGCGCCGGGTCGAGCTGGTGGACACGCTGATCGCCGCGGCCGTGGGGTGC
>NZ_JAGMUE010001258.1:0-557 GCF_019049165.1 Streptomyces sp. AC627_RSS907 | reverse complement strand
GTCCTTGCGGGCGAACGCCTGCGGGTTGCGGTTCTTTATGACGAAGTAGCCGATGGTCAGCAGCACGGCCCAGATCGGCGCCGCGTAGAGCGAGACCCGGGCGTCCTCGTCGAAGCCCATCAGGACGATGACCATCCCGATGAAGCACAGCGCGAAGATGCTGGTGTACGGGGCGCCGGGGGCCCGGAACGTGGACTTCGGCAACTCGCCCCGGTTGGCCTTGGCCCGGTAGCGGAGCTGCGAGAACAGGATCATGATCCAGGCCCACATGCCGGAGATGGTCGCGAAGGAGACGACGTAGTCGAACGCCTTCGACGGCCACTCGTAGTTGATCCAGACGCCGACCATCATGAGCGCGGCCGAGACGCTGGTGCCGAACAGCGGCAGGCCGTTCTTGGTGAGCCGGGTGAAGATCTGCGGGCCCTGACCGTTGAGCGCCAGGTCGCGCAGCATGCGGCCGGTGGAGTACATGCCGGAGTTACACGAGGACAGCGCCGCGGTGAGCACCACGAAGTTCACGATGCCCGCGCCCGCCGGGAGGCCGATCTTCTGGAAGG
>NZ_JAGMUE010001257.1:0-629 GCF_019049165.1 Streptomyces sp. AC627_RSS907 | reverse complement strand
GCGCAGCAGTGCGCCGAGTTCGGGAGCCTCCCTTTCGGCCACTGGGGTCCGCGGGTGGCGCTGCCTGCCGCTGCGCGCTGACACGTGGGGGTCTGCCGGCATGGTTCATTCCTCCGAGGGATTTCCCAGTGAAGGCATCGAGTGGGGAAGCGTCCCCTGGATAGTGTCGCCTCTCAGCCGCTGAGGCAATTGCCTCTTGGAAATTGCCCCGATCGACTCACAGTGAAGCCATAGCGAAGGCTTTGGGCTGCCCGATCGCATTTCTCGGCGGATAACTTGTTCGAATTACGGCAGGAAAGTGGTGACCCGTGCAGCAGGTGCACAACGGAATGACGCCGGCCAGTGCGATTGCCGGCGTGACGTGGGTGAAGAGCCAGCGGACGGCGCAGGAGGGCCAGTGCGTCGAACTCGCGGCGCTCGCGGACGGCAGGGTGGCGATGCGCAACTCGCGCCATCAGGACGGACCGGCCCTTGTGTACACGCGTGACGAGATCGCGGCGTTCCTCGACGGCGCGAAGCGTGGCGAGTTCGACTTCATGATCGACTAAGTCGCCCCGCCTTCACGCCCAATGGCGTCAGCGCGCGCACTCCTCGGTGGAATACTGGGTGCAAGTCTTCCACCGAGGAGC
>NZ_JAGMUE010001256.1:0-649 GCF_019049165.1 Streptomyces sp. AC627_RSS907 | reverse complement strand
CTCCCAGACCATGGAGTGCACGCCCAGCTTCGGCTTCCAGTGGAACTTGACCAGCGTCGTCTTCCCCTCGGCGTTGACCAGCCGGAAGGTGTGGACGCCGAACCCCTCCATCGTGCGGTAGGAGCGCGGGATGCCGCGGTCGGACATGTTCCACAGGGTGTGGTGGACCGCCTCGGTGTGCAGCGAGACGAAGTCCCAGAACGAGTCGTGCGCGCTCTGCGCCTGCGGGATCTCCCGGTCCGGGTGCGGCTTGCCGGCGTGGATGATGTCGGGGAACTTGATCGCGTCCTGGATGAAGAACACCGGGATGTTGTTGCCGACCAGGTCCCACACACCCTCGGTGGTGTAGAACTTCGTCGCGAAGCCGCGGGTGTCACGCACGGTGTCGGCCGAGCCGCGCGAGCCCAGCACGGTGGAGAAGCGCACGAACACCGGCGTTGCCACGTCCTTGGCCAGGAACGCGGCCTTGGTCACCTGGCTGGCCGTGCCGTAGCCGTGGAAGACGCCGTGCGCCGCCGCGCCGCGCGCGTGCACCACGCGCTCCGGGATGCGCTCGTGGTCGAAGTGGGTGATCTTCTCGCGCAGGTGGTGGTCCTGGAGCAGCACCGGGCCGCGCGGGCCGGCCTTCAGCGACTTGTCCGTCTCGTAC
>NZ_JAGMUE010001255.1:0-567 GCF_019049165.1 Streptomyces sp. AC627_RSS907 | reverse complement strand
GCTCGGGGATGTCCGGCTGGGCGAAGAAGAACCAGTGCCACCACTGCGTGGCGAACTCGGTCGTGATGCGGGACAGGTGCTCGCTGATGGGAAGGCAGTCGATCAGCGCCACCCGCGAGACCGCGTCGGGATGGTCGAGCGCGAGACGCAGCGCGACGGCGCCCCCGCGATCGTGCCCGGCGAGCGCGAAGCGGTCGTGGCCCAGGAAGCGCATGACCTCGACCACGTCACCGGCGACGGCCCGCTTGGCGTACCCGGTGTGGTCCGCGGTGGGCGCCGGGCCGGTGGACCGGCCGTAACCCCGGAGGTCGGGGCAGACCACGGTGAAGCCGGCCTGGACGAGGAGCGGGGCGACCCGGTGCCAGGTCGCGGAGGTCCGTGGGTGGCCGTGCAACAGAACCACCGGCGGCCCCTGACCGCCGTACCGCACGAAGATCGACGCTTCGCCGACCCGGATCTGCCTGGCCTCGAAATCCTCGAACAAGGCTCGCACCTCCGCCCTCGTTGACCCACCGTTCGCCGCCGCTGTCGGCCGGGAGCGACCCCGCCCACCGGGAGCACCGGGGC
>NZ_JAGMUE010000128.1:0-704 GCF_019049165.1 Streptomyces sp. AC627_RSS907 | reverse complement strand
CGCCGGTGTTGCGCACGGTGAGGGTGAGGGCGACGTACTGCCCCTTCTCGGGCTGGTTGGTGGTGTTGACCTGCGCGGGCGTCACGTACTCCGCGCTGACCACCGTCACCTTCATCCGGGAGGTGACCTTGAAGTTCTCGCCGTACTCGTCGGTCTCGCCGACCTCGTACGTGCCCGACTCGCCGACCGCGAGCGACGGGGCCTTGGCGGCGGGCGTGGTCTTCGCCTCGGTCGTCTCCTCGGGCACGTCGAGCGGGGCGTCGCCGGCGGCCTCGGCGTCCGTACCGGTGGCGGCCTCGCTGGCGGCCGGCCGCGTGGTCGACGCGGCCGGGTCGGCGGCGCCCTTGCCGTCACCCCCGTCGTCGGAGCAGCCGGCGAGTACGGCGCCAAGGAGCGCCGCGGACGTCAGGACAGCAAGGGCGCGGGACACGCGCATGGGACCCCCCGAATGGCCACGAGCGGCCCGAGCGCCGCTGGTGCGGGCTCAGTATGCACCGAACGGTTCCCTTTGGGCGCATGGCGTATCTCACCCGCTTAGTTCTCCGCGGCCGGCCGCCCCGGGACCGCCGAGGCGGTCAGGTCGCGGTCAGGTACGCCGGTCGGGGCGGGGGCGCCGGCCAGACGGCGGCGGCATCGGGGCCGGAGACGCCCACGGCGTCGATCAGCCGCAGCGCGGTGACCACCGCGAGGTCGTACTCGTGCGC
>NZ_JAGMUE010001254.1:0-944 GCF_019049165.1 Streptomyces sp. AC627_RSS907 | reverse complement strand
GTCACCGATCCCGCGTCGGCTGGGAACGCGAGCGGGGCGGTGCGCGTGTCCCGCGCCGCCCTGGCCTCCGGCACGAGAAGGACATTCAACAGGACGCGGTCGTCGTCCCGTTCGTGCCGCACGCCTACCAGCGCCCGGTGCACCGCCGCCCGCCCCGGCGAGCTGAAGACCACCGGCTCCGTCCGGAGCAGCCGTACGTGTGCGCCGTCCGGCCCGGGCGGCAGGTCGGCCCCGCGCAGCAGCTCGTGTCCGATGTCGGCCGGCACGGCGAGGTCCACGTCACCCGGCATGCGCGCCGTCGGCCCGAGCCAGCCCAGGAGTGCCGTCGAGCCCTTGAGGTGCCAGTTCACGCCCCGTAACGCGCGGTCGAGAGCCGCCAACACCGCTCCTGTTGCCCGCAGTTGCTGCCGGTCGACCGTGGGCAGGCCCGCCCAGTCCGCCGCTGTCCACGTTCCTCGTACGCCGTCCGCCCCCGCCACGTGTACCGCCCCCTTCACCGCGTCCGCCGTGCACCAGTCCCGTGGGCGTCAGAGCAGGGTAGCCACCGAAGGAGGTGACGCCCCGGCGTGGCCGCCGCCGGCCACCCACGCGCGCAGGCGCGCGGTCGGTTCGGGCGCCAGGTGCGGGCGCCGGTCCACCACGGCCACCCGGGTCGCCAACTCCCGGAGCGCCACGGGTGAGCCGTCGCTCCCGGCCGAGGCCAGCACTGGGCCGGGTACGAGCGCGGCCAACTCCGGGTGGCGCCCGGCCAGCGCCAGCAGCCGTGCCGCCGCGAACGGGTCCCGCTCGGCACCGCCGAGCAGTTCCGCCACCGCCGCCCGCCCGTGTGCCGTCCGCGCGGCGCCGTCCAGGTACCGCACGGCCCGTGGCAGCAGCGTCGGCCAGCGCCGTACCACCGAGGGCACCTCGGCGGAGACCCGCGCGTCCGGGGCGAGGCGCGGAAG
>NZ_JAGMUE010001253.1:0-702 GCF_019049165.1 Streptomyces sp. AC627_RSS907 | reverse complement strand
GCCTCGTATGGTCCGGGCAGCCATGTCCCGAGCGGCTACGGGCAGGGGCCGTACGCTCCCGGCGGCCCGAGCTATCCCGGCTACGGGGCGGGCCACGCGCATGCGGGGCAGGCGTACGCGCACCCAGTGCCGTACGGAGCGGGATGGCCCCACGATGTGTGGCGGCCGGACAACGCGCAGGGCACCGCCGCACTGGTGCTGGGAATCGTCGGGCTCGTGCTGTTCTTCAGCATCGTCTTCGGCATCGTCCTGGGCGCGCTGGCGATCATCTTCGGCGCACTCGGGCGGGGTAAGGCGCGGCGCGGTGAGGCGAACAACGGTGGCGCCGCGCTGGCCGGCATCATCATCGGGATCGTCGCCTGTGCGGCGAGCGTGGCCATGATCTTCGTCTACGCCGTGACCGGTGTCGACGAGGACGGCGAGGGCGAGCGCGACGAGCCGTATGGCAGCACGGCGCTGGTGCGGGCCCAGGTGCTGGCGGAAGGTTCGGTGGGAGGGGCGTAGCGGGCTCAGCCTGAGGCCCCTTCTGCCCGGCGAAGCCGGCGCTTGGGCGCCGGCGTGCGGGAGGGGGCGCGGCGAGGCGTCTGCCCCCCATGCCGGCGCGGGCTCATACAGAGTCAGGCCCCGTGCCCCGGCCGCACCGTGCCCGGGGTTCTTGGGAGGAAGCGCCGCTCGTGCCGGCGGTGGCCGTCCGGCCGTGAC
>NZ_JAGMUE010001252.1:0-683 GCF_019049165.1 Streptomyces sp. AC627_RSS907 | reverse complement strand
GCGGGGAACCCATCATCACGGCGTCCGCGCCGCAGGCGATCGCCTTGGGCAGGTCACCCGACCAGCCGACGCCGCCGTCGGCGATGACGTGCACGTACCGGCCGCCGGACTCGTCCATGTAGTCCCGGCGCGCGGCGGCGACGTCGGCCACCGCGGTCGCCATCGGGACCTGGATGCCCAGCACGTTGCGCGTGGTGTGCGCGGCGCCGCCACCGAAGCCGACCAGGACGCCCGCCGCGCCGGTGCGCATCAGGTGCAGGGCGGCGGTGTACGTGGCGCAGCCACCGACGATGACCGGCACGTCGAGTTCGTAGATGAACTGCTTGAGGTTGAGCGGCTCGGCGGCGCCGGAGACGTGCTCGGCCGAGACGGTGGTGCCGCGGATGACGAAGATGTCCACGCCCGCGTCGACCACGGCCTTGGAGAACTGCGCGGTGCGCTGCGGGGAGAGCGCGGCGGCCGTCACGACGCCGGAGTCCCGCACCTCCTTGATGCGCTGGCCGATCAGCTCTTCCTTGATCGGGGCCTCGTAGATCTCCTGGAGCCGACGCGTCGCGGTGTGCTCGTCCAGCTCGGCGATCTCGGCGAGCAGCGGCTCGGGGTCCTCGTACCGGGTCCACAGCCCTTCGAGGTTGAGCACGCCGAGCCCGCCCAGCTCACCGATGCGGATCGCGGTCCGCGGC
>NZ_JAGMUE010001251.1:0-651 GCF_019049165.1 Streptomyces sp. AC627_RSS907 | reverse complement strand
CCTCAAGGCTGGGGTTGACGTGCCCGTGGGCCGCGATGCTGAACATGGCGATGTGGGCGCGTTCGGTTGTCGTCATGATCGGGACTGTACGCGAGACGATACGTCTCGTGCAAGACGATACGTCTCGTCCATCTCCCTGGGTCGCGAGACGGCGGCTCGGGTTCGGGGTTTCGGGTTCGTGGTATCGGGTTTCGACGGGTGAGGGCCCAGCGGCTCGGGGCAAGGCGGCTGGGGGCTCGACGGATGCGAGCCCGGCAGCCCCGCCGAGCCCCCCGGCCGGTGGCGCTCAGCGCTGGTAGCGCGCGAGGACCAGGTTGCCGTCGGAGACCAGCCGGTCCCGCAGCTCGCCGTCGTCGATCGCACCGCTGTAGAACTCCTGGAAGGCGGGCGTGGCCACCTTGTCCTTCCACTCCGGGTAGCCGCGCACGGACTGGGCGGGCGCCGGGCGCAGGTGGCCGGCGAGCGCGGTGCCGGTGGCCCAGCCGTGCCGCGGGGTACGCAGCGCCGGGTCGGCCAGGGCGGCGGTGCCGGTGGGCAGCAGCCAGTCGCCACGGGCCAGCCGCACCATGTTCGCGGGCCGCAACAGGAACTCGACGAAGGCCATCGCCTCGTCCTTGCGGCGGCAGTCCGCCGCGATCGACAGCGTCTGCG
>NZ_JAGMUE010001250.1:0-577 GCF_019049165.1 Streptomyces sp. AC627_RSS907 | reverse complement strand
CCCGATGGCTCCCTGCTTTCTGTTCGCCCTGCTCGATCCCGTGATCTCGCTGCTTCGCTGGTCTCCCCCTCGTACTCCCGATGCTAGAGCGGCGCGGCGGCCCGTGGGGCGCGGACGGCCCCCGTACTCCCCTGACCCGTCCCCTACGGGTCCACCGCCTCCGCCTGGCACCCACGGACCACGTCGGGTACCCGGCGATGCCCCGACGGAACGGCCGCCGGCCTGGTGGGGACCGGGGCGAGGGGTCGTGGTCGTGGTCGTGGCTCGGGGGCCGTCAGGGTCGGGCACGCCGGCCGGGCGGTGCGGGAGAGCGCGCTCCGGGGCGGCGACGATGGGCCGGAGGCGGGCGCGGAGGTGGGCGGCGAGTCGCGGGGGGCCGGAGGACGCGATGCCGGGTTCGCCAGGGCAACCAGGGTCCCGGGGGCACGCGACGGCGATCGGAGCGTGCGGGGCCGTTCCGCCGGGCGCCCGCGAGGCGGGAGCGGCCAGCCGGCGCGGCGGGGGCGCCCCAGGCCGGGGGGGGGCGCCCCGCGTCGTGCGCGCCGGGTCAGCTCTCGGGCGGCGAGAAGACCACCAT
>NZ_JAGMUE010001249.1:0-638 GCF_019049165.1 Streptomyces sp. AC627_RSS907 | reverse complement strand
ATCATGGACGGCTGGCTGGAGTTCGGCCTCGTCATCCTCTGTGGTCTGGCGATGGTGGCCCTGGTGGTCTTCGTGGAGCAGGCGCAGCGCCGCATCCCCGTCCAGTACGCGAAGCGCATGATCGGCCGCCGCTCGTACGGCGGGACCTCGACCTACATCCCGCTGAAGGTGAACCAGGCGGGTGTGATCCCGGTCATCTTCGCTTCCTCGCTGCTCTACATTCCGGCGCTGATCGCTCAGTTCAGCGGTTCCGACTCGGAATGGGCGACCTGGATCGAGGCCAACTTCGTGACGGGCGACCACCCGGTCTACATCGTCACGTACTTCCTGCTGATCGTCTTCTTCGCCTTCTTCTACGTCGCGATCTCCTTCAACCCCGAAGAAGTTGCTGACAACATGAAGAAGTATGGTGGCTTCATCCCGGGTATCCGGGCTGGTCGTCCCACTGCGGAGTACTTGAGCTACGTGCTGAACCGCATCACGTGGCCCGGCTCGCTTTACCTGGGCCTGATCGCTCTGGTGCCGACGGTGGCGCTGGTGACGCTCAACGCAAACCAGAACTTCCCGTTCGGTGGCACCAGCATCCTCATCATCGTGGGTGTGGGTCTGGAGACGGTGAAGCAGATCGAGAGCCACCT
>NZ_JAGMUE010001248.1:0-705 GCF_019049165.1 Streptomyces sp. AC627_RSS907 | reverse complement strand
GTATCACATCCTGCTGATCGAGGACGACGAGGGTGACACCCTGTTGGTGGAGGAACTCCTCCACGACACGGGGTTGCGGTTCGAGCTGACCACGCGCACCACGTTGGCCGAGGCCCGTGCCGCCCTGGCCGACAGGCGGATCAACTGCATCCTTCTCGACCTGCACCTGCCCGACGCGTCGGGCACCGACGCGGTCACCGCGATCCGGGCCCTGGCCCCGCACACCGCGGTGATCGTCCTCACCGGGCTGTCCGAGGCCCAGGCGGGCACCGAGGCCATGGCCGCCGGCGCCCAGGACTACCTCGTCAAGGGCAAGGTCGAAGCGGACCTGATGCACCGGACGGTGCGTTACGCCGTCTACCGGAGCCAGACCGAACGCGCGAACGCCGAGGCCCAGGCGGCCCGCCTGCGGGCGGAGGAGAACGCCCGGCTGGAGCGGGGCCTGCTGCCCCAGCCCCTCCTCGACACCTCCACGGTGCGCGTCACCTCCCGCTATCTGCCCGGTGCCGAGATGACCCTGCTCGGCGGGGACTTCCTGGACGTGGTGGAGGGTGACGACGGCCTGTTGCACGCGGTGGTGGGCGACGTCAGCGGGCACGGCCCGGACGCCGCCGCACTGGGCGTCTGCCTGCGCATCGCCTGGCGCTCCCTGGTGCTGGGCGGGCACCGGGGGGACGACCTGTTGCACCTCATGGAACGCATCCG
>NZ_JAGMUE010001247.1:0-542 GCF_019049165.1 Streptomyces sp. AC627_RSS907 | reverse complement strand
CGATCGGGCCGCGGCTTCGCGGATTCCCTGGGGCGACTGAACTACTCATGGGGGTGGGGTACGCCACAGCCGTGTGTCGGGCGAATCTGGCACTCTCCGACATCGTTCGAGGGGACAGTGACCTGGGTCTGTTCGAGAACGGCTCGCGGGTCACGCTCGACGACGCCTTCGAGGGCGGTGGCGTGTGGCGGTCCCATCATCCCGGTGACGCGGAAACGCCCGGGGACCCCCTGACTCCGGCCGGCCGCGGCTGGATATCCACCTTGCCCGCGCCATCGGAGCCGGAGCCGGCAGCGGAGCTGCCCCCGGTGGATCTGCCGCTGGCCGACGACGCCTCTCTCGGCGTCGGTGATCTCCTGCGGAGCGACGCGCAGGAGATCGTCTGGCGGGGCCCCTTGCGGCTGGCCCACCTCATCGACGGCTGGTTCCCTCTGCATCCGCACGTCGTCGAGGAACTGAGTCGTTCCTGTGGTGCACGCCGCACGTGTCGCCTCGAACTCGACCACGCGGGTGAGAGGTTGGGGGATGAGGCGGTGCAGGAT
>NZ_JAGMUE010001246.1:0-596 GCF_019049165.1 Streptomyces sp. AC627_RSS907 | reverse complement strand
AGCGTGGGGAGCAGCAGCGCCGCGGCGATGGAGCCCGCCCCGTAGGCGCCGAGCGCCACCGGGACGTCGGACGTGGCGCGCCCGAGGTGGTCGCGTACGTAACCGATGGTGTTGACCATGACCATCGCGCCGCCCGCCGCGATCGCCAGGGTGAGGGCGAGCAGCGCCCGTAGCCGCGGCGTGGCCAGGAAGACGCGGGTGCCGCGGGTGATCCGGGCCGCGAGCCCGGGGGTGCCGTCGGCGGGGGCCGCCGCGGGCCCCGGGAGGGCGGCGGACAGGACGAGGGCGGCCGAGCCGAGGAAGCCGATCACGGTGCCGAGGAAGAGCCAGTCGTAGGTGATCCGTGACAGCAGCGCGGCGGCCAGCAGCGGGCTGAACAGGACCTCCAGGTCGTAGGCCAGGCGCGACAGGGACAGGGCGCGGGTGTAGTCGTCCTCCACGGGCAGCAGTCGCGGGATCAGCGACTGGAAGGCCGGCGTGAAGGTGGCCGAGGCCGCCTGGAGCACGAAGATCAGCGCGTAGACCTGCCAGACCGCGTCCACGAACGGCAGGACGAGGGCGACCGCGGCGCGGACCAGATCGGCGCTCACCAGCAG
>NZ_JAGMUE010001245.1:0-560 GCF_019049165.1 Streptomyces sp. AC627_RSS907 | reverse complement strand
GCATCCACTCCTCCAGCAAGCCGGGCGACACCCGCGTGGCGCGTTCGGTGTCGGCGTACGCGGCCCGCGCCTCCAGGTCCCCCAGGTGTGTCGGAGTGGCCTGCGAGCGGGCTTGCATGAACGAGGAGCGGCCCACTATCCGTCCCCGTGCGGTGCCGTCGCCGTGCACGGTGACCTCGGCCAGGCCGGTGCCGTACGCCCAGGAGCCGATCGTGGCCAGGATGCGACCGCCAACCCTGGTTTGGCGTATCCATGTGTACGGGATGCGGCGGACCGCGCAGGTGGCGATGACACGGTCGTACGGTGCTCGCCGAGGGTGGCCCACGAGCCCGTCGCCGGTCACGGTCCAGGTGGAGTAGCCGGCCGCTTCGAGCGCGTCGTCCGCGCGGGTCGCCACCTGCGGATCGACCTCGATGGTGGTGACGCTGTCCTCCCCCAGGCAGTGGCACATCAGAGCCGTCGAGTAGCCGGTGCCAGTGCCGATCTCCAGCACCGTGTGCCCCTCGGTGAGCCCCAGGGCTTCGATCATGCTCACGACGGTCGCGGGCACAGTGGAGGAC
>NZ_JAGMUE010000127.1:107952-168466 GCF_019049165.1 Streptomyces sp. AC627_RSS907 | reverse complement strand
ATCCGGAGGGGAGCCCGGCCCGCATGGCCGGCCCCAGCCCGGGGAGGGGGCGGTGGAGCGGGCGCGGGGGAGCGGGGTGGGGGGATGCCGACGGCGACGCGGATCCGCCGGACGCCTGTGGGTCCCGGGGAGGGGCGTCCGGCTGCTCCCGGGCACAGCCGGCGCCCAGCGCGCCGGTGCACAGGACAGCGCCGATCACCAGGGCCAGCGATTTCCTGACGGTCATATCGATCTCCGACTCAGTCTGTCAGTACTCATCCCTTGAACACATACAGAACCGGGTGGGGCACCGCCTCGCCGTCTCGCCCGTATGGCGCAGGAAGTGCAGGCGCCGGGTCGGCCCTCGGCACAACCTCGTTCCCGCTCGCACCCCTTACTCACTGGTGGGGCTCGGACATGCCGTGTAGCGTCAGTAGCAGATGTCGTGGTTCGCCCAGACCGCCCGCGCCGAAGTGCGGGCGGTTTGCTGTGCAATGCCGGAGGACCAGGACGACCACCTCCGGGTTCGCGCGGTGCGGATCCGATAACGGCTGAAAGGCAAAAGGCATGGCCAGCGGAACCGTCAAGTGGTTCAACTCCGAAAAGGGCTTCGGCTTCATCGCGCAGGACGGCGGCGGCCCCGACGTCTTCGCGCACTACTCCAACATCAACGCCACCGGCTACCGCGAGCTGCAGGAAGGCCAGGCCGTCACCTTCGACATCACCCAGGGCCAGAAGGGCCCGCAGGCGGAGAACATCACCCCCGCCTGACCGGGACACCGCCGCACACGGCACGGTGCCCGGGAACCGCTCGGTTCCCGGGCACCGTGCCCGCGGCACACCGGCGTCGCTCGCCGCGTCCCGCACGGCCCGCGACCGTCAGCCGCCGCACGCCTCAGCGCGTCACGGCTTGCGGGCGAGGCCGCCGTGCTCGCCGATGGGCTCGGGCGTGGGGGAGCCGGCGTCCGGCCGCCAGAGGGAAACCGGGACGACCCCGGGCTCCACGAGCTCCAGACCGTCGAAGAACGCCGTGATCCGGTCGACGGTGCGCAGGACGTACGGAGCGGCACCGCTCTCGTTGTAGGCGTCCTGGGCCTGTTCGAAGGCGGGGTCGATGCCCCGTGAGCCGTCGGTGACGCAGAGGTGACTGCCGGACGGCAGCGCGTCCGTCAATCGGGTGACGACGGAACGCGCCTGGCCGTAGTCGGTGACGTGGCCGAGGATGTTGCTGAGGACGAGGGCGACGGGCCGGGTGAAGTCCAGCGTCCTGGCGGCGGCGGTCAGGACACCGTCCGGGTCGAGCGCGTCGGAGTCGATGTAGGCGGTCGCGCCCTGAGGGGTGGAGTAGAGCAGGGCACGGGCGTGCGCGAGGACCATCGGGTCGTTGTCGACGTAGACGATCCGTGCGTCGGGGGCCAGGCGCTGGGCGACCTCGTGCGTGTTGTCGGCGGTCGGCAGTCCGGTCCCGATGTCGAGGAACTGCCGCACACCCGCCTCGTTGACCAGGTACGTGATGGCGCGGCGCAGAAACGCGCGGCTGCTGCGGGCGATGGTGACGATGCCGGGGAAGACGGCGGTGTACGCGTCGCCGGCCGCCTCGTCGACCGGGTAGTTGTCCTTCCCGCCCAGCCAGTAGTTCCAGATCCGGGCCGAGTGCGGCACCGAGGTGTCCGGCTTCTGGTGCGCCGCGGGGCCGGGTGTCACGGGGTCGCTCACGGGTACGTCCGTCTCTCGGCCGAGGCATGGGTGGTCCACCACAACCTACTCCGCAACTCCCCTCTCTCGTGCACCGGTTCGTGTTCCCGCGGCCGCCTGGGCTCAGAGCGGGGTGAGCGGGGCCCGCGCGACGGTGGTTCTGGAGACGTTCTTCGAACGGCCGTTGGGGAACCGGTCCGGCGTGCAGCCGGTGGGCGATCACCCTGCCGACCGGGACGGCGACCGCCCGGCCGACCGCTCCCTGCCCGGCGGCCTTCCGCGCTCCGTGCCGAGCCGATGTCCCGTCAGCCGATGGCGAAGGGCAGCCGCGCGGCCGACTCGCCCAGTGCGGCCTTCTCCGCCTCGGTCGGTGCACGCCGTCCGGTGCCGACCAGCAGCACGTCCTTGTCGGTGAACGACCGGGGGAACTCCGCCCCGACGATCCCCTCCAGCAGCTCGCGCGACCGGGCGAGCCCCTCGGCGGGCGGTTCCGCCGCGTCCGGGAGGTGGGCGATGAGATCGAGGTGGTGCAGCGTCCATTCCAGGACGTACGCGCGGAGGTAGTCGCCCGCGGTGAGCACCTGGCCCTGGGTGCCGACCCGGCCCGCGGGATCGGCGAGCCCGGCGGCGCGGCCGGCGGCCGAACCGACGTCGTCGAGGTGGAACCTGAGCAGCCACGGCTCCTCGTACGCGGCGGCCAGACGGACGGTCAGCGCGTCGAGCGGGTCGTCGCCCGTCGGGGGCTCGACGACCTTCCAGTAGGTCACCGCGTCCCGAGTCGGCTCCGTGGTCGCGGGGGTGGCGAGGGTGATCAGGACGTCCTGGGCGCCGATGACGAGGTGGCACACCAGGTCCCGCACGAGCCAGCCGGTACAGCCGGACGGTCGTGCGAAGTCGTCGTCGGAGAGCTCGGCGACCGCGGTGCGCAGCGCCGCCCAGGAACGGGAGAAGAGATCCACCACGGCAAGCTAACAGCGCCGGCCGTCCGGCCGCGACCGGTGGCGCGTCCGCGTGGCCGGCCCGTCGAACGGCCGGTCAGCCCTCGGGCACCCGGACCCAGTCGAGTGTGCGCTCCACCGCCATCTTCCAACCGGCGTACCCCTGTGCGCGGCGGTCCTCGGACCACTGGGGCTGCCAGCGCCTGGACTCGTGCCAGTGGGTGCGCAGTTCGTCGGTGTCCCGCCAGAACCCCGTGGCCAGACCCGCCGCGTACGCCGCGCCGAGGGCGGTGGTCTCCGCGACGACGGGACGGCTGACCGGGACGCCGAGGACGTCGGCCTGGATCTGCATGCACAGGTCGTTGGCGGTCACACCACCGTCGACCTTGAGGACGTCGAGGTGGACCCCGGAGTCCTGCTCCATGGCTTCGACGACGTCGCGGCTCTGGTAGCAGATGGCTTCCAGCGTCGCCCGTGCCAGGTGCGCGTTGTCGTTGTACCGGGCGAGGCCGACGATCGCTCCCCGGGCGTCGGAACGCCAGTAGGGGGCGAACAGGCCCGAGAAGGCGGGGACGAAGTACATGCCGCCGTTGTCGTCGACGGTACGGGCGAGTTCCTCGCTCTCGGCCGCGGACTTGATGATCTTCATCTGGTCGCGCAGCCACTGCACGGCGGACCCCGTCACCGCGATGGATCCCTCCAGCGCGTAGACCACCGGGCTGTCGCCGAACTGGTAGGCCACGGTGGTGAGGAGACCGTGCCGGGAACGGACCAGTTCCGTGCCGGTGTTGAGCACCAGGAAGTTACCGGTGCCGTAGGTGTTCTTGGCCTCGCCGGGTGCGAAGCAGACCTGTCCGACGGTGGCCGCCTGCTGGTCGCCGAGCACCCCGCCGACGGGAACGGCGGCGCGCACCGGCCGGGAGGTCCGGGTCGTGCCGTACGCCTCCCGGTGCGAGGAGGGGTTGATGGTGGGCAGCATGGCCCGGGGGATGCGGAAGAAGCCCAGCAGTTCGTCGTCCCAGTCGAGCGTCTCCAGGTTCATCAGCATGGTGCGGCTCGCGTTGGTCACGTCGGTGGCGTGGATGCCGCCGTCGGGGCCGCCGGTCAGGTTCCACAGGACCCAGGCGTCCGTGTTGCCGAAGAGGGCGTGGCCCGATTCCGCCGCCTCCCGGACACCGTCGACGTTCTCCAGGATCCACTGGATCTTGCCCGCGGAGAAGTAGGTCGCGGGCGGCAGTCCGGCCTTGCGGCGGATGACGTCGCCCCGGCCCGAACGTTCGAGGTTCGCCGCGATGGAGTCGGTGCGGGTGTCCTGCCACACGATGGCGTTGTAGTAGGGGCGGCCGTCGCGCGGGTCCCAGACGATCGTGGTCTCCCGCTGGTTGGTGATGCCGATGGCCGCCAGGTCGGTCCCGGAGAGACCGCCGTAACGCAGGGCGTTCTGCATCACCGAGTTGGTGCGTTCCCAGATCTCCACCGGGTCGTGCTCCACCCATCCCGGGCGGGGCAGGATCTGGGCGTGCTCCAGCTGGTGCTTCGCCACCTCGTTGCCGTCGTGGTCGAAAATCATGAACCGGGTGCTGGTGGTCCCCTGGTCCACCGCGCCGATGAAGTCCGCCATGCTGTGCCGCCTCTCCGGCCGGTGTCAGTCCTGGGGCGCCGGGACGCGCCCGGTGGGCTCCGGTTCCGCCGTGGGCAGGAACCGGCTGACGAGGCCCTTGTACAGGCCCGCGCCGAGCACGCCACCGATCAGCGGGCCGACGATCGGCACCCAGAAGTAGAGGTTCCCGTACTGGTCGCGCCATGCCCCGCCGTATCCGGTGAGGAAGCTGGCCAGCCGGGGGCCGAAGTCGCGGGCCGGGTTGATGGCGTACCCCGCGTTGGTGCCGAAGGCCATTCCGATCGCGACCACCACCAGGCCGATGACGAAGGGCGCCAGGTTCGCGCCCGGAGGCGTGTTCAGCATGTCCGTGATGGCCATGATCAGCAGCAGGAGGATGGCCGTGCCGATGACCTGGTCGCGAAAGGCACCCCACTCGTGGACCGGCAGGGCCGTGTTCCCGTTCGCGGGGAGCGTGGAGAACACGGTCTGGGTCTTGACGGTGTGGCCCGGGTCGGCCTTGGCCAGCGCCTCGGTGTAGTTCCAGCGGACCAGGAGAGCGGCCACGAAGGCGCCGGCCGTCTGAGCCAGCGCGTAGGGGACCACCTTCCGCCACGGGAAACCCTTGAACGTGGCGAGGGCGAGGGTCACCGCGGGGTTGAGATGGGCGCCGCTCAGCCGTGCCGCCACATAGACGCCCAGGGTGACACCCAGGCCCCATGCCCAGGAGATGCTGTCGTGGTCCCCGAGCCCGCCGGCCGGGTCCGTGAGGGCGCCGCCCGCGCTCACCTGGGCCACCACGCCGCAGCCGAAGAGGATGAGGATCATCGTGCCGGCGAACTCTGCCGACAGTTCGCCGGCCAGACCGGACCTTTTGAGCCGCTCGGCCATGGAAGCTCACCTTCCGCCGGGTGAACCGGCCGTCGACTGTCCAAGCCTCTCCTCGGCCACGCTAAGGCGGTAAGGGAAAAAGCGCACGTGAAGTGCGTACGTCCGGACGACGGGCCAGATGCCGGGGTACCGGCACAGACGGACCGGCGCGCGCGCCGCCGTCCGCGGGAGCCCGCGGGACGGCCGGCCGGTGTGCGCTTCCCCCCTCCGGACCCCGTCCGGCGTCACGGACCGATGGGCAGCCGGCGCTTGTGATCGGTCAGCCGGTAGCGGGTGACGATCGTCTCGAAGGCCCGCTCGGGCACCGGCTTGCCCTCCAGGAAGTCGTCGATCTCCTCGTAGGTGACTCCGAGGGCGTCCTCGTCGGCCTTGCCGGGGTCGAGGCTCTCCAGGTCGGCCGTCGGGACCTTCCACACCAACTCGGCGGGTGCGCCCAGCACGTCGGCGACGGCGCGCACGCGGCGCTTGGTGAGGCCGGTCAGCGGCACCACGTCGGCGGCGCCGTCACCGAACTTGGTGAAGAAGCCGGAGACCGCCTCGGCGGCGTGGTCGGTGCCGACGACCAGGCCGTTGTGCGCCCCGGCCACGGCGTACTGGGCGATCATGCGCTGCCGGGCCTTGATGTTGCCGTGCACGAAGTCCTGGTGACCGGCGTCGCGGAAGGCGACGTCGGCGGCGAGCAGGGCCTCGAGCGCGGCGTCGCTCGCGGGCTTGATGTCCACGGTCAGTACGTGGTCGGCCCGGATGAAGGTGAGCGCGAGCTGGGCGTCGTGCTCGTCGGCCTGGACGCCGTGCGGCAGCCGCATCGCGTAGAAGCTCGCCTCGTGCCCCTCGTCCCGGGCCCGCTCGACGGCGAGCTGGCACAGCCGGCCCGCGGTGGTCGAGTCGACACCGCCGCTGATACCGAGCACGAGCGACCGCAGACCCGTGGAGGTCAGTCGCTCGGCGAGGAAGGCCACCCGGCGTTCGATCTCGTGCTCGGCGTCGAAGGTCTCGGCGACCTCCAGTTCCCGGGCGATCTCCAGTTGCAGGGCGATGGACGCCGGCTCGCTCAATTCCGCTCCTTGTTCGACTCACGGGTGACCTTTCGTCCAGCCTACCCAGAGGCGCCCGGCGGATGAGGTCCGGCCGGCGGGGGAGCGCGACGTGCGGGGCGGCCGTCAGGGGCCGCCCCGCACGTCCGCCGGTCAGTCCAGCGGCTCCACCCGGATGTCGCGGAACCGGACCTTGTTCCCGTGGTCCTGCAACCGGATCGCTCCGGCGGCCGGCGTCTCGGCCCTGCCGGACGCGGTGGGCCCGTCGAGGACGACGTCGTCGTGGACCGTCTCGCCGTTCCACACCACCGACACCCGTGCGTCGGCGGTCTTGCGTCCGCTGTCGTCGAAGCGGGCCGCGCGGAAGACGATGTCGTACGTCTGCCACGTCTCGGGAGCGGCCGCCGCGTTGGTGTCGGGCGCCTTCTTCAGATAGATCGCGCCGGCCTCGTCGGTGCCCGGGGAGGTGTCACCGTAGGAGTCGAGGATCTGCAGCTCGTAGCGGTCCTGGAGGTAGATGCCGCTGTTGCCGCGGTCCTGACCGGTCACGTCGGGCGGCAGCAGCGGCACGCGGAACTCCACGTGCAGCTTGAAGTCCTGGTAGGCGTCCTTGGTGCGGATGTCACCGCAGCACACCTCCATGGACCTCTCCTCGGCGAGCGGCCACGCCACGCGCCGCCCGTCCGTGTGCTGCCACTGGTCCCGCGAGGCGGCGGTGCCGTCGAAGAGGGCGACCCGGGTGCCGTGCGGGTGCACGGTGATCAGGTCGAGGTTCACATGTCCGGTGTCACCGGGGTCGTACCGGTAGGAGACCGTGTTGTGCCCGGCCCGCAGGGTCAGGCGTTCGGTCCGGGTCGACCAGGTGTCCCAGTCCCCGGTGGAGGCGAGTTCCGTCTGCCGCACCTTCTTCCCGTTGGCGTACAGGGAGAGCGTCTTGGTGCCCTCGAAGGGGTTCGGGCCGTTGGAGTAACGCAGGTTGACGTCGTAGGTGCCCGACTTCGGGACCGTCACGTCGAACGTCGTGGCGACCTTGCCCTCCGTGGCGTAACGGTCGACGAATCCGCTGCCGGAGTAGCCGACGTGGTCGGTGTTGATGCCGGCCCTGCCCGTCAGACGCGCCTCCTCGGCCTCGTACAGGGTGGCCGGCGGCGGCTGCTTGCCGGGCATCTCGTTGAGCGTGTACCAGGCCTCGGTGCTCCACAGCGTCTCACCGGAGGCGGAGGTGAAGGGGCGGGGGGAGCGCACGTGCACCACGCGGTCCGGCTTCAGGCCGTCCAGCCGCAGCCGCACGGTCCGGCCGTCGTCCGAGAGCGTCGCCGACCGTACGGTCAGTTCCTCCTCGGCGATCTTCGGGCCGCCGTAGCCGGCGGTCGGCGTGTAGCGCCACTGCTCCACCTCGTAGCGGGCGGCGAGGTCCGCGGCGGTCCCGGCGGACACCGGCTGGGTGTACGTCAGGTCGAAGCCGCCCGGTACGGCCCGCATCTTCTGCACGTCGAAGGTGTTGCCGCCGTTGGGTGTCAGTTTCTGCAGGCCGAACTTGAGCTTGCCCTCCTGGCCCCAGTTGCCGTCGGCGCCCAGGCCGCCGGCGTAGATCGCGCCGTCGGGGCCGAGGGAGATGCGGTTGACGCCCGCCTCCAGGCCCTGCGTGTAGCGGAAGACGGCGCCCTGGTACTGGCCCCTGACCTTCTCCAGGTAGGCGCGCTGGAGGCCGCCGTAGGTGACGTCGCCGATCAGCATCTGGCCCGCGAAGCGGCCCTTGTCCAGGAGCAGCGGTGTGGAGGGCGAGTTGCCGATCTCGTTCTGCGGAAGCCACAGCACCGGCTCGGTGACGGGGGAGCCCTCGAAGGGGCCGGCGGGCTCGGTGTAGTGGTTGAAGAAGCGGTCCTGCTTGATCTGCACGAGCTTCGAGGCGGGCAGCCAGCCGCCCTGGTTGTCGGTGGTGAACAGGCCGCCGTCGGGGCCCCAGCCGATGCCGTTGGGGGTGCGCAGCCCGCCCGCGACCGGGCTGATCTTCCCCGTCCTCTTGTTGATCTTGTACGTCGTCCCGCGGCCGGGCGCGGGTTGCGGGGTGGTGGTCGCGCCGCCGAGGTCGATGGCGACGGAGAGGTTCACGTAGAAGTGGCCGTCGCGGTAGAGCAGACCGAACGCGAACTCGTGGAAGTTGCCACCGTACGGCCAGGTGGCGACCGTGCGGTACTCGTCGGTCACGTCGTCGCCGTCCCGGTCGACCAGCCGGGTCAGTTCGTGCTTCTGCGAGACGTAGAGCGAGCCGTCCACGTACTTGATGCCCATGGGCTCGCGCAGCCCGCTCGCCACCTTCTTGACGGTGACCTTGTCGCGGCTGGTCGCGCCGGTGACGTTGTCGAGGACGTACACCTCCCCGGCAACGTTGTCGGTGCCGCCCCACGTGCTGATCGCGAGACGTCCGCCGGGCAGCCAGTCCATGCCGCTGACCTGGGGCTCGAAGCCGTCGGGGCGCAGGTCGGTGAGCGTGAGGTCGGGGCGCACGGAGGTGAGCGGCAGACCGTCGCCGGGGGTGTCGCGCCCGGCCTCGCACTCCTTGCGGCCCGGAGCCGTCACCCTGACGACACCGGCGTCGGTGCTCAGGGCCTCGCGGGGCACGACGGTGAACGCGCTCTCGCCCGGCGGCTTCCAGGAGAGTTGCAGCTGCTGCCCGCCGCCGCGGTCGAAGTGCTCGATGCGCAGCGGGTGGGGTCCCGCGGTCAGGTCGACCGTGCCGTCCTTCGGCTCCGCGCCGTGCAGACCGTCGTGGTCGATCACCGTGGCGTCGTCGAGCGTCAGCCGTGAGCCGTCGTCGCTCGTGAGCCGGAGCACGTAGGTGCCGTCACGCGGCGCGATCAGGTAACCGGACGCCTCCGTGACGAAGTTGTCGGCGATTCCGCCGAAGTCGGCGGTGGTGGACCAGTCGACCGTCGGCATCAGTTTGTCGTGGTTGGGCGTCTGGCCGGGTTTGAGGGTGCACAGCTTGCTCAGGGGCGTCTGCACGTCGAACACGCGCAGGGTGACCCCGGGTTCCTGCGGCGGGATGTCCGCGGGGGCGGCGGAGGAAGCGGGGGCGGCCCAGACGCCGCCGGCGGAGATCGCCGATGTCAGCAGGAGGATGAGGTGTCTTCGGGCACGCGAGAACAGCCGTTGGTGCATTGGTCCTCCGGGAGGTGGGGACCGGACCGTGCCGGAAATCGCTCCGGTCTGTGGCGGTGTGACGGAAGTTCCGCCGCCAAGGTAGGAGACTTCTGCTTGACATGTCCATACTTTGTCATCGTCGTGTTCAAAGTCCCTGGTGGTGGCGTCCGCCCACCGCGTCGGGGCAGCCCTTGCATCGACGTCCCCGTGCCGTGGACCCTGCGGGCAGCCGGAACGGGAACGGCGGGAGCGGAAGATCCGCCCCCGCCGACTACGCGTCCCCGGGCCGCGCCCGGCACGAGCGCCCCGCGACCCGCTGGTGGCGGTGGTGACCGCCGGACGCCGCCGTCCCTCGCCGCTCGCGCTCAGTCGAACGGGGCGAGCGTGAGCTGTGCCTGTGCCGGGTTGCCGTCGTGCACCAGCGACTCGTGGTTGCCGACGTCGTCGAAGGCGAAGGCGTACGCCTTGCCGTCGGCCATCCGGTCGTGGATGACCCGGGCGTAGTGGTTGGTGACGGGGTCCCGGTAGAAGTCGGCCGCCGACGTGTCCGGCTGGTTGGGGTTGCTCAGCAGCGTCGACCGGTTGAAGCCGGCGCACAGCGTGCGGGAGATCGGTCCGCGTACGGCGTCGTTGGGCGCGTCCAGGAGCTTGTGGCAGCCGAAGACGCTGGAGGCGTCGGGCTTCTGGAAGCTGGTGACGACCGTCCCGGCGCTGTCGGTGAAGTGCATGACGCCGCCCGAGACGCGTCCGGCGTACTTGGTGGCCGGCCGGTCGGCGAACGGGGTGACCGTGAGCGTGGTCGACGTGTACTTCTGCCAGACCCGGTTGATGTAGTCGTCCATGGCCGACGCGGGCAGTGCGCCGGTCTCCAGCCCGTACAGCGGCGACAGCGCCCGCAGCACCGTGCCGTCGGACCGCGTCTGGACCAGGCCGCCCCAGCCGGGCTGGGCGCGCAGAGCGCTGAACACCCCCTTGTAGCCGCCCGGCTCGAGCTGCCCGGTGGTGGTCACGCCGCCGTCGGCGCGCTGCACCCCGACGGTGTAGGGCGCGGAGAACATGTCGACCTGTGTGCTGTTCAGCCACAGCCCGGCGTCGTTGAGCGTGTACTCCGACCAGTTGAACAGGATGTTGCGGTTCGGGTCGCTCGGGTTCTGCACCGCCGGCTGCACCAGGCCGCCCGTGGCCAGCCGGAAGTCGAGCTTGTGGCCGTAGGAGAAGTAGATGCGTCCTGACAGCTTGGGGATGCGGATGGTCTTGGTCTGCCCGGCCGCCGGTCCGGGGATCGAGGCGTCCGGGGCGGGGGTGGGGGGATTGCCGCCGGCGGGCCAGGCGTGGAACGTGCCGCTCGCGTCGGCCCAGCCCTGCCGGCCCGTCGTCAGGGAGGTCCCCAGCGTGTAGATGTGGAGCTGGTCGCCGCGGCCGGAGTTGTTCGTGATCTTCAGGGGGATGGTGGCGGGCACAGCGGCGTCCGCGGGCGGGGAGGCGCCGACGGTGAGCAGGGCGCCGGCCAGGCCGACGGCCGCGGTCGCGGCGAGCAGACGGTCTCTGAGGCTCGAGAACACTCTCCACCTCCGTGCAGGTGTGGGGGGATTGGTCCGTACCGGTGCGTGAGAGCGCTCTCAGCGTCGCGCGCGGGCGCGTTCATGTCAACGTGTAGGGAGGGTTCGGCGCCTCGCACCCCCTCCGGCCCTCTCGTATCGGCGTGTACGCGGCCTTCGGCGGCTTCTTCTTCCTCACCGCCCTCCAGCTCCAGGTGGTGGTGGGCTACTCGGCGCTGGAGGCCGGTACGGCACTGCTCCCGACGACGGCCCTGATGCTGCTCTTCTCCGCCCGTTCGGGTGAGGTGGCCCAGCGCGTCGGACCGCGGGCCCCGCTGACCGTGGGGCCGTTGCTGTGCGCCGTGGCACTGCTGCTGATGCTCCGGGTGGGCCCGGGCGCCTCCTACGCGCGCGACGTGTTGCCCGCGCTGCTGGTCATGGGGGCGGGCATGGTCACGCTGGTCGCGCCGCTGACGGCCACCGTCCTCGCCTCCGTGGACACCGCCCGCGCGGGCCTGGCCAGTGGGATCAACAACGCCGCGGCCCGCGCGGCGGGGCTGATCGCGGTGGCCGCCCTGCCGCTGCTCGCGGGGATGGGCCCGGACGCGTACCGGTCGGCGGGTGCCTTCGACGCGGCGTTCCGGCGGGCGATGCCGCTGTGTGCGGGCGTCCTGGTGGTCGGGGCGGTGCTGGCCTTCGCGACCGTACGACGCCCGGCGCCCGACTGCCGCCGCCCGCAGTGCCGTACACACGGCTCCGTCGCGGTGCCCCCGCTGGAACCGCGACGGGAGGACACCCGGCCCGGCCGCGACGCCGGGGGCGGCATCCCGTAACCCACCACCTCGTGAGCGTCCAGCAGAATGACCTCCATGACCCCTCCCTCCGGAACCCGTGCCGCCCTCGACGCCGATCCGGCGCGGACGCGTCTCACGGCGGCCGCGGCCGCGTTGGTGACCGTGGGCGCGGGTCTGGGGCTCAGGGCGACGGCGGGGGGAGAGGTGGCCAAGTACGGCGGGGACGCCCTGTACACGCTCCTTCTGTCCGTCCTCGTCGTACTGGTGGCGCCCCGGGTGGCTCCACTGACGGCAGGGGGAGTCGCCCTCGCCGTGAGCTGGGGCGTCGAGTTCCTGCAACTCAGCGACCTGCCGGCGGAGCTCTCCCGGCACAGTACGGCCGCCCGCCTGGTCCTCGGCTCCACCTTCAACGCGCCGGACCTGTTCTGGTACGCGGTGGGCGCGGTGGCCGGCCGGCTCGTCGTGACCGGCGTGTCGTCCCGCCGCGCCCGACGGCGGTGACGGCGCGGGCCTCCGGTGGCCTCACGTTCAGGCTTCGGGGAGCCCGCGTGCGGGGCCGTGCCCGCCGCGCTCCGGGCCGGGCCGGGTCCGGAACCGGCGCCGGTACTCGGTCGGTGTCGTGTCGAGTCTGCGGCGGAACGCCCTGACGAGGGTGTCAACGGTGCCGAAACCGCACAGGGACGCGACGCGTTCCAGGGTGACGTCGGTGGCTTCGAGCTGCTGGCGCGCCATCTCGACACGCGCGGACTCGACGTAGGCGTGCGGCGTCGTGCCGAGTTCGTTCTTGAAGATCCGGGTGAGCTGCCGGTCGCTGACGTGGGCGCGTGCGGCGAGGTCCGCCACGGTGAGCGGCTCCCCGATGTGCCGCAGGACGTACTGCCGCAGGTCCTCCACGCGCCGGGACGCGGAGCGGTGCCGCAGTGGAACGCTGAACTGGCTCTGCCCGCTCGGTCGTTTCAGGTACATCACGAGTTGCCGGGCGACCCGCAGTGCCACGTCCTCCCCGAGGTCGTCGGCGATCAGGGCCAGTGACAGGTCGAGGCAGGCGCTGATGCCCGCGCCGGTCCACACGTCGCCCTCCCGGATGAAGATCGGGTCTCCGTCGACCTCGACCGCCGGGTGGTCGTCGGCGAGTTGCCGCGTGGTCGACCAGTGGGTGGTGGCGCGCTTGCCGTCGAGGAGTCCGGCGGCTGCCAGGATGTGCGCTCCGACGCAGACGGACGCGATCCTCCGCGTCTGTCCGGCGAGTTGCTTCACCCGCGCCACCACGGCCGGGTCGGTGAGCGCGCGTACGCGGCGCTGACGGTCGACCTCGACCGCGCCGGGCACGACAAGGGTGTCGACGCTCCGCGTGGACAACTCGTCGAAGGTGACGTCGGGCAGGACGCGGACTCCGGCGGCCGTCGTGACCGGTGCCGTGCTCTCGGCGGCGAGCACCACGTCGTAGCCCGCCGCCTCGTCCGTCTCGCGCCGTGCGAGGGAGAACACCTCCGGTGGTCCGGTGACGTCGAGCAGGTCGACCCCTTCGAAGAGGACGATGACGACCAGTCGTCCGATGGTGTTCACGGGACCCCCACGCTCCGCAGCGACGATGTCGGTAACTGCAGGTTAGTTGACATTGCCGACGCCCCTCGGCGGCCATAGCGTCATGGGCACGGGTTCACCGCGCCGGTGGCCCGCCTTCCCCACACCGGACCTCAGGAGGTTCCCCATGCCCGGAACGACGCTGCGCCGGCTCAACGGCCTCGACGACTCCCCCGCCAGGCTCGCCGACGCGACGCTGGTCCTCATCGACTACCAGAACACCTACACGACCGGTGTGATGGAACTGGACGGCTGGCGGGCGGCGCTCGACTCCGCCGCCCGGCTGCTCGCACGGGCCCGCCAGGAGGGCGCGAAGGTCGTCCACGTCGTCAACGACGGCGGCGAGGGCACCCCGTACGACATCCGGGCCGAGATCGGCCGCATCCACCCGGACGTCGCACCGGTCGACGGTGAGCCCGTCGTCGTCAAGAAGACGCCGAACGCCTTCCTCGGCACCGACCTGGACCAGCACGTCGACGCCGCGGGCCACAGCGACCTCGTCATCGCCGGGTTCATGACGCACATGTGTGTGGCCGCCACCACGCAGGGCGCCTTCCTGCGGGGCAACCACGCCACTGTCGTGGGCGACGCCAGTGCCACCCGGGCGCTGTCGGTCGCGGGCGTCGAACTGCCCGCGCGTCAGGTGCACGACAGCGCCCTCGCCGCCATCGCCGACCTGTACGGGGTGGTCGTCCCGGCGCAGAAGGACATCGCCTGACGCGGCCGCGAGCCGTTCGCGCCGGAGGCCTCCCGGAGGATCCCGTCGCGTGCCGCGGGCCGGTGTCCACCGGACCGCGGTGTCTGTCCCCCGGCCCCACGAGGCCCAGGGGGCGCGCCGCGCCCACCCCGTCGTCATCACCATGTCCGCGCCCGCGCCGCCCGTCCTCCCTCTCGCCGGCCGAGGGGCGAACCTCGTCCACCGCTACGCCCCTGCGCCCCGTCCCGCACCGCGACAGTGAGGAGTTACGCCGACCGGCTGTCCGCACCCGGCGCGCAGTCCGTCGCCGGGTGATGGTGGCGTGAGGCGGCACCCACGCCGGAACCGGCTCACGGCGGTGCCCCTTGAGTGGGACGGACAGGTGGGACACCCGGGCGGGCGGGCGGAAGCGAGGCAGGCGCGATGACGGAGGACTGGCAGGGGCCGCCGGGCGACGGCCACCCGGCAGACGGGGGCGGGACGGACGAGTCCTACACCTCCATGCTCGATCTGCCGCCCAGCTCGGAGCTGGCCCGCATCGGCGAGCAGTTGCGCGCCCTGGCCAGAGCACAGAGCACCTTGCAGGAGCTACTCCAGGCGGTGGTGAACATCACCGGCGAGCTGGACCTGCCCATGGTGCTGCGCCGCATCGTCCGTACCGCCATGGACCTCGTGGGCGCCCGCTACGGGGCCATGGGCGTGCTCGACGAGGACGGCAGGCTGCTGGAGGAGTTCATTCCGCTGGGCCTCACCGCGCAGGAACTGGCAGGCCTGGACGGGGTGGAGCTCCCGCGCGGACGGGGCCTGCTGGGGCACCTGATCCACCACCCCGAGCCGTTGCGGGTCAAGGACATCGCCCGGCACCCGGAATCGGCCGGTTTCCCGCCCGGGCACCCATCGATGCACACCCTGCTCGGCGTCGCCATCAGTGTGCGCGGGCAGGTCTACGGCAACCTCTATCTCTCCGAACGCAAGGACGGACAGCCCTTCGACCGGCACGACGAGGGCGTGATCCGGGCCCTGGCCGGCACGGCCGGGGTGGCGATCGAGAACGCCCGCCTCTACCAGCAGGTCCGCAAGAGCGGTGAACAGTTCCAGCGGCTGCTGCTGCCCCGCCTGCCCGACCTGCGGCCCTTCGCCGCCGGCGCGGCCTACCGCCCCGCGAGCGAGCCGGCCGCCGTGGGCGGCGACTGGTATGACGCCATGCTGCTGCCGGACGGGTCCTGCGCGGCGGTGATCGGTGACGTCGTGGGGCACGATCTGCGCGCCGCCGCCGACATGTCCCAGATCCGCAACATGCTGCGGGCCCTGTACTACGACCGGAACGCCCCGCCCAGCGCCTCCCTCGCCCGGCTCGACCGCATCATGAACGCCGCCCTGGACGAGGCACCCATCGCCACTGCCCTGCTGGCCCGTCTGGAACCCGCCGAGGGCGCCTGGCGGCTGCACTGGTCCAGCGCCGGGCACCCGCCACCGCTCGTGCTGCTGCCCCACGGAAGGGTGCGGTACCTGGAGGCGGAGCCCGGGCTCCCCCTCGGGGTCGCGCCCGACCTGCCACGCCCCGACCACTCCCAGGCGCTGCCGGTGGACAGCACCGTCGTCCTCTTCACCGACGGCCTCGTGGAGACCCCCGGCGAGCCGCTGGACCGCGGTCTCGACGCGCTCGCCGTCACGGCCGCCCGCCTCGCCGGCCTGTCACCCGGTGAACTGTGCCGGTCGCTGGTCGCCCACCGTCCCGGTACCGGCCACGACGACAAGGCCGTCATCGCCCTGCGCACACCGCCCCTGACGGGGTACGGCCGCTCCTGACCCGTTTCCGCATCGGTGACGCCCTGGGATCGGGCGAACGAGCGGCCACTCGAGCGTCGTCAGGGGCACGATGGACCGGGGGCGGACCGTGTACGTGTAGTACCCGTCGGGGCCGGGCCGGATCTCGTCGACGAGGTGCTTGAAGTTCGCGTCGTACGCCTGCCCGGGGTCCGCTCCCCGGGTCTCCCAGACCTCCATGGCCGGATCGCCCAGTCGCATGTTCTCGGTCTTGATCCGGTAGGTCCTGGGCCGGTCGCTGTCGTTGACGACGATCGTCGAGAAGTCCTTCTTGCGCGGGTCGGCGAGCGTCATGTAGCTGGGGCCCCGTTCGACCCGTCGGTGTCGACGGTGCCGCTCACCCCGCTGTGGCTGGCTTCCGGCACGGTCCGCCAGATGCCCGCGGTGTTGGTGTCGTTCTCCCAGCCGGTCTTCGCGAACTGGGTGAAGTGCTGCATCACGTACACGGCCGCGTCGTAGTGGAGGTGGCCCGACCACGGGTCTCGCGCGCTGACGAGTTCCTTGTGGCTGTACTGGGCGCCTTCGTAGAAGGAGCCGATCGCCGGCTGGAAGACGTAGTGCGTCCTCTTGGAGTTCGCGTAGCTCTTGACGGAGCGGTTCGCGAGGTCGAGGGCGCTCTGCACGCCACCGATGCCCGTGCTCGCCCCGTTCGGTCCCTCGGTGTTGTTGACGCGGTACTCGGTGAAGCCGAACGAGGCGGCTCCCTCGTTGTACCAGACTTCCTTGTCCTCGCCGTACTTGTTCTCGTCGGTCGCCAGCTTGGTGTGGGGCAGGTACGTGTCGCTCTCGGGGCCTCCCTCCCGCCGGTCCTCGGTGTTGTAGTGGTAGCCGACCGCGTCGACGACGCCGAAGAGCTCCTCGTCGCGGAGCACGGAAGGCCCGATGTGGTGGGTCTCGTTCTCGTCCGAGGCGATGATCATGATGTTGTGGTAGGCCTTTTCGGCCTTCTTCCGCTGGGCCGCCGGGAGGTTGTAACGCGGGTTGCCGAAGTCCTTGTCGGTCAGGATCGCGTTCTTGTACCACTTGACGAAGGCTTCGTCGGGATCCCGCGTCTCGTTGGTGTCCGGGTCGACGTAGTCGACCATGTACCCGTACTTCTCGTAGGCGTCGAGGATCGTTTCCTTGTACCAGGTGTACATCTCGTCGGCGCCCGTGCCCTTGTCCCATTCGGCCTGCATCCAGGCGGGCATGACCCACCGAAGGATCGAGACCTTGAGGCCCGGGTTGACGGTCTTGGCGTCGGCGGCCAGCTGGAACCCCGGGGAACGGGACGCGTCGGCGTGTTCGTCCGGTGTGCGCATGGTCGCCGGGTCGGAACCGGTCGACGTGTTCGTGTCCGAGCCCCTCTCGACCTTGACGTGGTTGATCAGCGGGTGCTTTCCGCCGAACAGGACTCTGATGAGCTGCCAGTACCGCTCCGGATGCTCCGCCTTGTAGTCCATCAGCAGATTGCTCGTGCTGTTGCAACTGAGTACGCCGAGGCCCTTGTACGTCAGACCGTTCACGTTGCCGCCGCGAACGTCGCGTCCGTCGACCACGACCTCGACGGCATCGTCCGCGGGGTGCGCGGCGGGGGCCGTCATCACTCCCGCCGCCAGTACCAGGGTGGTCGCCGCGGCGAGCGACATCCATCCGCGTCTCCTGCGCGTCTCCATGCGGCATCAGGCTCCTTCGTCTCGTTTCGTCCGTGGTGGACGCGACGCGTCGGTCCCGCCCGCCGGGCCCGATCCAGTGGACCAACGGGCGAAGGAGGAATGGAAGCTGTGGCACAGGAATCGATCACATTCGATCAACTTGGAAAGTGGCGGGTTCGGGGCCGGGTGCAGGGGCGGTTCAAGGGCTGGGTGCAAGCGCGGGGTCGCGGGTTGATGGGCTCGCTCCGTGGTTTCGATTCCGTTCGTTTCTGAGCGAACGGTGCGGGAATTGTTGACGGTTGCCGTGTCCGGTACGACTCTGCGACGTACGCCCGCCCCACCCGCACACGAGGAGGCCCCCGAAATGACGTTCAGCCGTCGCGCGTTCCTCTGGTCGACCGGCGCCGCCGCCACCGGTGTCGCCCTGGCCCGTCCCGCCGCGGCGGACGTGAGCCCGCTCGCCTGGGAGACGGTCATCGGCACCGATACCTTCACCGACTACGGCGCGCTCGAGTCGGCCTGGAACTACCTGTACCCCTGGGGATCCGACCACAACGGCACCGCCCGCATGTACGCGAGCAGCACCGACCACAACCACGTCCACCTCGAGCCCGGCGGAGTGCTCGTCCTCAGGGCGTCGCGCATCGGCTGGGACGAGGGCACGAGCGGCAAGGACCCCCACCTGCCGATCCGCTACCACTCCGGGGCCATCCACTCCAAGGCACACGTGGTGGTGAACGACCAGTACCCCGCCTGGGAGGTCAAGGGCGAGTTCCGCGCGCCCTCCGCACGGGGCACCTGGCCGGCCTTCTGGCTCACCGGCGCCGACAGCTGGCCCCCGGAGAGCGACATCCTGGAGTTCAAGGGGGACGCCCGCAACTGGTTCAACACCTACGACGGGGGCTGGGACAGTACGCCCGTCGCGGTCTCCGACCCCGGCGCCTGGCATGCCTACCGGGCCTGGATCACCAAGGCCGGCGCCACGGACGTGGACATCCACTACTACCTGGACGGTCGGTGGGTCGCACAACACCGGGCCGGCGACTTCGTCGGCGCGCCGATGGACGTCATCATCAACCTCCAGATGGAAGGCTCCTCGGGAACCCCGGGCCCGTCGGGCGACACGTACTACCGCGCCCGCAACGTCTACGTCGGCCGTGCCGTCAACGGCTGACCGCTCGGGGTGGCACCCCGCCGCCGCCCCGTCGGGCCGGCACGGGCGGAGGAGTCGGCCGCGCCGCTGTCCGACCGCATCGTGATCCGTGGCGGGGCCCGTGAGCCACCCGGGCCACCGTGTCCGTGAGCCCTGTCCTCCACATCGGCACGGAGGCCCTCACCGCGGACTGCTCGTGAGGCCCGCGCAGGTCAGGTGGCCGAGGGGAGCGGGGGGAGATCCGGCCCGGACGGGACGCCTGCTTCGATGGACGTGATCAGTGCGCGCAGCGCCTGCACCGCGGGCGGCTCCGGAAGCGTTCCGTCCAGCGCGGCGAGGGCCCGGCCGGCGCGGTTCCTGGCACGGCTGCGGCGACCACGGCGGTGGTCCGCACAGGCCTGCGCGTAGCGGGCGGTGAGGACGGCCCACGCGTCGTCACGGAGATCGGGCCGGGTGAGTACCCGCCGTGCGGTGCGGGACGCCGCGCCGGGCGCGAAGCCGGCTTCGGCGACCGCCTGGGCGGCCAGGCTCACGGCGGGGGACGGCCCGCCCACCGCGCCGACCGGAATGAGGGCGGCGGCCTCCGCGAAGTGTTCCGCGGCGGCCTCCGCGTCGCCGCCGTGGAGGGCGAGCACCCCCTGGACATGGGCGATACGGCCGACCGCGGCGTCGTCTCCGGCCAGCACGGCCTGCGGCCAGGCGGGGCCCAGCAGGCCGAGCGCGGCCTGGGGATCCTCCGCCGCGCTGAGCCAGGCCGCGAGCCACCGGCCGTTCCTGGCCGCCTCGCTGTCCGGCGGGCCGTACGACAGCAACCGCGTCAGGCACCCGAGCGTCTCCGGCGCACGGTCGTGGACCAGCCACCAGAACCACAGACTCACCATGGCCTCCAGCGAGGCCTGGGCCTCACCGGCACACTCGGGGGCGTGGAGGCGCAGCGCGGTGAGTTCCTCCTGCTCCTCCCGTACGAGCCGGACCGCCTGGCTCTGGCAGCCCGCGACCCACAGGCCCTCCGCGACCCCGGCCAGCTGACGGCGGTGCGCCGCGCGGCGTTCGAGGGCTTGCTCGAACTCGCCCGCCTCGCGCAGCCGCGCGTCCCCGAAGTCCCGCGCCGCCCGGGTCATCCGATAGCGTGGCGGACGCGGTCCGCCCGGATCGCCCACCGGCTCGATCACCCTCATCGCCGCCAACTGGGCCAGCAGCGAAGGTACGTGCTCGGGGTCCACGCTGCCGCCCGCGCACAGGAACACGCCGGTGGACTCGCTGAAGGCCCCGGCGAGGACGCTGGCCCTGGCCCACACGATGCGCACCTCGCGCTCGCACAGCAGGTAACTCGACCCGACGGTGTCGCGCAGTGAGCGGTGACGGCTCAGGCGGGGGCTCCCGCTGTGCAGCCAGCACTGGTCACGCTCCAACGCGTCCGCGAGCTCGCCCACGGAGCGGCGGGCGAGCTGCTCGGCGGCCAGGCCGATGGCGTGCGGCACACCCTCCAGTGACCGGCAGATCGCCTCCACGGCCGTGAGGTCCGTCTCGTCGGCGCGGAATCCTTCCACCGCCGCGCGGGCCCGCGCGAGGAAGAGCTCCACCGCCGCCGGCCGGGCGCCGTCGGCGGGGCGGCGGGTTTCCAGCGGCGGCAGCTCCACCACCTGCTCCTCACCGAGGCCCAGTGCCCGCCGTGAGGTCACCACCACCCGCAGCGCCGGCACCGCCGCCAGCAGACGCTGCACCAGCCTCGTGCACTCCCGGTGGACCGGATCGACGTCGTCGAGGAAGAGCAGGACGCCGGGGGCGGTCAACTGCCTCACGAGGTCGCCGTGACCGGGCACCTCGGGCCGCGCGTGCCGTCCGTGCAGCGCCCGGAACACGGCCGCGGCCAGCGCCCCCGGTTCCCCGGGGCCGCGACCGTCCCACCGGACCCGGACCACACGCCGCCACGACCTCGACGTCCCCGCCACGGCCGCGGCCGCCAGGCAGCTCTTCCCGACACCGGCCCGGCCGGTCACCGTCACCAGGTGATGGGCTGCCAACGTGCCCTGGAGCGACCGGAGTTGCTCCCCCCGGCCGATGAGCCCGCCCATCACGCCACCGTCGTCCGCAGGCGTCACCACAAGACTGCCGACACTGTTCCACACGTTCCTGGCCTTCCGCGGGCTCGGGCTGCCGCGTGAGGGTGCCGCAGTACGAGGCCGGAGCCCCGTGTGCAGAACCGTCACTGCAACGGCGTCACGGCAATCCCAACGCGACACCGGCCAGAAGGTCGCGACTTCCGCGCCGGTACACCCCCCGCAACGACACCTCGAACGCCGAAGCGACCGGCGGGGGCCGAGCCGTGAGGACGGCTGCCAGAGCTCGGCGAGCGCCGACGTGGTGAGCACCGGTTCGGGAGGCCCTGCCCCGCCAGGGTGCCCTCGCGGGGAGCAGAAGGCACGCGCCGGCCGAGCGCGCGGCTGCCACGGCGAGGCCGCCGCCGGCAGGAGCCCCTGGACCGGCAGCGGGCCCGCCCGGCCCTCTTCGTCCGCGACCACACCGCCCGCGTCTGCGAACCGAGCGGGAAGGCCGGGCACGCCGTCGGCCTCGAAACCGGCAGGAAGCTCACCCCCGTGACCCTGCCGGGGGGGCACCAGCGAACTGTCGGGCACCGTCACGGGCCACTGACCCGGCGCTCGCGTCCCGGCCCCCGGCGGGCAGCCCGGCACCGGGGCCGCTCTCGCCGTGCCGCGGTGGAAACCGAGGTGCTTCACGGGCATCGGCCGGGTACCGTGCGGGGCATGTCGAGTCCTGAGTCGGACAGGGTGGGGGCTTTCGGTCACGCCGTCAGCTCCCTCAACCACTGAGTCCGTAGTTCCGCTCCACCGTCTCGCCGCGCTCCGCGGCCGGACGAGTGCGCCCGTGGGTGCTGACCGCGGTGACGAGACGACCTTCTCGTGCCTCTCCTCACCTCGGAGCCACTCGATGTTCTTCCCGCTGTATCTGCTCGCCCTGGCGGTCTTCGCCATGGGTACCTCGGAGTTCATGCTCGCCGGCCTCCTGCCGGACATCGCCGCCGACCTCGACGTCACCGTCGGGACGGCGGGCACGCTCACCACGGCCTTCGCGACCGGAATGGTCGTCGGGGCCCCGCTCATGGCCGGGCTGGCCCGCCGCTGGCCGCGACGGACCAGCCTGCTCGGATTCGTTCTCCTGTTCCTGGCGGCCCACGCGGTGGGCGCTGTCACAGCGAGCTTCACGGTCCTGCTCGTGACCCGGGTGGTCTCGGCGCTCGCGAACGCGGGCTTCCTGGCCGTGGCCCTGACGACCGCCGCCTCGCTGGTCCCGCCCGACCGGAAGGGACGTGCGCTCGCGGTGCTGCTGTCGGGCACGACGGTGGCCACGATCGCCGGTGTCCCCGGGGGATCCGTACTCGGCACGCTGTTCGGCTGGCGGGCCACGTTCTGGGCCGTCGCCGTTCTGTGCCTGCCCGCCGCGATCGGCGTCCTCACGGCGATCCCGGCGGGCCGGGCGCAGGAGGACGCGGCAGCCGGGCCGGCCCTGCGGTCGGAGCTCGCCCTGCTCAAGGGGCCGCGGTTGCTCCGGGCCATGCTGCTCGGCGCGCTGGTGAACGCGGCGACCTTCGCGAGCTTCACCTTCCTCGCGCCCGTCGTGACCGACACCGCCGGGCTGGGCGAACTGTGGGTCTCCGTCGTCCTGGTGCTCTTCGGCGCGGGCTCCTTCGCCGGTGTCACCGTCGCCGGCCGGTTGTCGGACCGGCGCCCCGGTGCGGTCGTCGCGGTCGGCGGTCCGCTGCTGCTCACCGGCTGGTTCGCCCTGGCCCTGCTGGCCGACCGGCCCGTCGCTCTGCTCGCCCTCGTGTTCCTCCAGGGCGCACTGTCGTTCGCGCTGGGCGGCACCCTGATCACGCGGGTCCTCTACGAGGCGGCGAAAGCGCCGACCATGGCCGGTTCCTACGCGACCGCGGCCCTCAACGTCGGCGCCGCCGCCGGACCGCTGGTCGCCGCGACCACCCTGGGCACCGGGGCCGGGGACCTCGGACCGCTCTGGGTGAGCGGGCTCCTGATCGCCGTGGCACTGCTCGTCGCGTTCCCCCTGCGCACGGTGACCGCCGTCGGCCCGGACGGCGAAGTGCTCCGGTGACGCACCCCCGGGACCGGAGGCAGGGCCCCTCGGCACCGGACGGGAGTCAGTGGACGGGTGCGTCGGTGACGCGGAGCACGCGCGGTGCCCGCGCGGCGGGTTCGGGCAGGCGCAGGGGCGTGAGGCCCGGCGTGATGGTGCCGAGGAGCGACGCCCGCCGCGCACCTGTCCCCGAAGGGACCGCCCCGGGCAGGCCGTTGACCGACAGGAAACCGAGGAGCGCGAAGGCCAGCGACTCCTTGGCGTCCGGCGGCAGTCCCAGCGCGTCGCTGGACGTGAGGGGCACACCGGGCAACTCCTCGGCGAGCATGTCCATCAGCACCGGGTTGTGCGCGCCGCCGCCGGAGACGATGAGCCGGGTCACCTCGTGGGCCCGGCAGGCGTCGGCCACCGTGACGGCGGTGAGCCTGGCCAGGGTCGCCAGGACGTCGTCGGGGCCAGGGACGGGCGCCACGGCGAGCGCCTCCTGCAGGTACGGCAGGTGGAACCGCTCCTTGCCGGTGCTCTTCGGCGCCGGCCTGCGGTAATAGGGGTCGTCCAGCAGCACCCGCAGCAGCGCGGGATCGACCCGGCCCCCTGCCGCCCGGCGTCCGCCCTCGTCGTACTGGGACGCGCCCCCGGTGAAGTGCCGTACGGCGGCGTCCATCAGGGCGTTGGCGGGGCCGGTGTCGAAGGCCAGGGGGTTCGCGCCGGGCGCGACCACGGTGAGGTTGGCGATGCCGCCCAGGTTCAGCGCCGCCGGGGTGCCGGGCAGCGTGCCCAGGGCGAGGACGTCGGTCATGGCCACCAGGGGCGCGCCCTGACCGCCGGCGGCGACGTCCCTGCTGCGCAGGTCGGAGACCACGGGCAGGCCGGTGGCCTCGGCGATCCAGGCGGGCTGGCCGAGTTGGAGGGTGCCGCGGACGGTGCCGTCCTCGACCCAGTGGTACAGGGTCTGCCCGTGCGAGACCACCAGGTCCGCGCTCCCGCCGCACAGTTCGCGCACGGCGCGCACCGCCGCGTAGGCGAAGGCCTGGCCGATCCCGGTGTCGAGTACGGCGATGGTCCTGGCCGTCGTCGCCGACGGCGGCAAACTGGCCGCGATCAGGTCCCGCAGGTCGTCGGGGTACGGCACCGAGAGGTGGCCGAGGGGACGCATCACGAGGGCGTCGCCCCGCAGGACGAGATCCGCGGCGCCCGCTTCGATGGCGTCGTGGGAGGTGCCTGACATCAGGCCGATCACACGCACGGTGCCTCCTGAGGGGGACGAGAGGTCGGACGGCGCCCGGGGAACGGGGCGAGTGGCCCTTCCACGAGACGCGGCACGTGACCAGGGCACGCAGTGGACCCCGTAGCCGGGGCGGGCGCCGGTCGGAACGGCCCGCCCCCGGCCGCGGGTGCGGTGGTCACCTCCGCCCGGCCTCCGTGGTCAACGGATCGTGCCCGGGCCCCGGTTCACCTTCCACCGGGCCGCCCTCGCCGGTCGCGGGCGCCCGGTGCAACAGGCTCAGCACACCGCCGACGACCAGGGTGACCAGGACCCCGACGGGCACGAGCCACTGGGCCGCGACGGCCTGGGACGTGGTGGTCCCGCCCGTGGTGACGTCGATCTTCACCCCGCGCACGACGTAGGTCATGACCCCGATGGTGACCAGGAAGGCCACGACGGAGTCGGTCTCGTTGGCACGTGTGACCAGCCGCCCGAGGAGGAACGCGCCGAGCAGCGCACCGTAGGTGTATCCCGCGATGGTCAGACCGGTCAGATAGACGTTGCCCGTGCTCGTGCTGAACGCGCAGGCGAAGACGGCCATGAGGGTGGCCCACACCAGCGTCATCCAGCGGGCGAGCCTGAGCAGCGCCTCCTCGGACGGTGTGCTGCGGAAGAAGCTGTGGATGATGTCGGCGACCGTCGAGTTGGACATGGAGTTCAGCGCCGAGGACAGCGACCCCATCGCGGCGCCCAGGATGCCGGCCACGAGGAGACCCGAGACGACGACGGGCAGCCCGTGCAGGATGAACTCGGGGTAGAGGTTGTCGGAACTGGACAGCCCGAGCTCCGCGAAGGACCTGCCCTGGTTGTACGACCACAGCAGCGCGCCGACGAGGGAGAACGCGGCGAACTGGACGGTGACGAAGACACCCGAGGCGATCATGGCCTTCTGGCCCTCGCGCAGCGTGCGGGTGGCCAGCACGCGCTGCACGATCAGCTGGTCGGAGCCGTGGCTGGCCATGGCGAAGATGGCGCCGCCGACGATGGCCGTGGGCAGGGCGAACGCACTTGTGAGGACGTGGGCGAGGTCGAAGTCGGTGTCGAAGAGCGCGAACCGTCCGGCGTCCCAGGCGCGCGCGTAGCCGTCAGCGCCGACGTGGGCGGACAGCACCGCGACGGCGAGGACCGCGCCACCGAGGTAGAGGCCCATCTGGATGGCGTCGGTCCAGATCACCGCCTTGATGCCGCCCAGGTAGGTGTAGACGACGGTGATCAGCGTGAGCACGATGATGATCAGGCGGTAGCTCGCGTGCACGCCGAACTCGTCGAGGAGCAGTTTGATCGGGATGGCGGAGGCGAACAGCCGGACGCCCTCGGCCAGGAGCCGGGTGAAGACGAAGGTCACCGAGGCGAGCCCCTGCAGCTTCGACCCGAACCGGTCGCCCAGGTACTGGTAGGCGCTGACGAACCCGCCGCGCTTGTAGAGGGGGATCAGCACGGTGGCCACGACGACGCGGCCGACGACGTACCCCAGGGCGAGTTCGACGTTGCCGAACGCCTGTCCGCTGTAGGCGCCTCCGGGAACGCTGATCACGGTCAGCACACTGGTCTCGGTGGCGACCACGGAGAAGGAGACGGCCCACCACGGCATGTGGCCCTCACCGACGAAGTAGTCCTTCGCCGACTTCTGCCGGCCGGCCTTGCGCAGGCCGATCCAGGCGATCCCGATCAGGTAGACCACGATCACCACGAGGTCGAGTTGGCGCACACTTGCTCCTAGACACTGGCCGGTGGTGTCTCCGGCGTGGGGGGAGGGGTCGTGGACGTCGTCCGGCGGACCCGGACGACGAGGGATTCGTGCGGCGCGGCGGCGTTCAGGGCCAGCAGCCGGGCCCCGTCGAGGGGGTCGCCGAGGGGGTCGTCGAGGCGCAGGGGGAGTCCGGAACCGGTGATCTTCTCGGTCAGCGGTGTCATCAGGGCGGAGCCGATGCCGGCCAGGCCACCGGTGATGGTGACGGGCAGGGTGGCGTCCCCGGCGATCCGGCGAACGGCGGCGAGGACGGTCTCGCCCAGGGCCGCGGCCGCGTCCTGGACGATCGACGAGGCGACGGCGTCACCGGCGTCGGCCGAACGTGCCACCTCGGGGGCGAACGAGGCGGCCGTACGAGCCGGATTGCCGTCCCGCCCCAAGGTCAGCGGCAGCCGGTCCGGGTCACCGAAGCGGTCGACGGCGGCGCTCAGCAGCATGGTGGCCGGACCGCGTCCGTCGTGAGCGCGCAGTGCCGCACGCAGCCCGGCCGTGCCGATCCAGGCGCCGCTGCCGTCGTCGCCGAGCTGGGGCCCCCACCCGTCGACGCGGGCGTACGACCCGTCGGTGCCGATGCCGACCGCCACCGCGCCGGTGCCGATCGCCAGCACCACACCGGCCCGGCCACCCAGAGCGCCGGCGTGGGCGGTGACGGCGTCGCTGGTGACGGCGGCCTCGTGGGTGGGCAGGTCCTCCAGGAGGGCCGTGACCAGGGAGCGGGCCGCGGCGGGAGCGGAGGCCGCTCCCGCCGCGCCCACGAGGACGGTACCGAGCCGGCCTCCGCCCGCCTGCTGGAGGAGGGGGCCGACGGCGGCTCGTACGGCTTCACGGGCCGCCGCCACACCGCCGGGGGCGGCCAGACCGGGGGCCCCGGGAACGGCCCGGACGGACCGGGACGACTCGGTGGTGTCCCACAGCACGGCGCGGCAACCGGTCTTCCCGAGGTCCACCGCCACTACCGAAGTCATACGGCCTGCCCTTCGCCCGAAGGAATCCGGCACGTCGGAAGCCACCAGATCGTCGGTGACCGGTGCGGATCGCGGTCCGAGTATGGGAAGGCCGCGCTCCGGATGTCAATAAGTGACGTCGCGTCGAGCAGAAGCGTAAGTTTTTGACGCCCTCCGGACGGGCCGACTACCGTGTGTCCACCAGACCCAGGAGGGACCATGGTCCGCCAGGCCTCACCCCGTACGCCGGAGCAGTCCGCCCAGGACGCGCCGTCCGCCGGCATCCTGGTGCGCGTCCGGACGGCCCGTCCCTCCCTGGCCCCCTCGGAACGCCGAGTGGCCGACGCCGTGCTGGCCGACCCGGGGCAGGCCGCGGAGCTGTCCATCAACGCCCTGGGGGAGCGGGCCAGCACCTCGCCCGCCACCGTGATGAGGTTCTGCCGGGCCGTCGGCGTCGGCAACTACCCCCAGCTCCGCCTGGCCCTGGCCGCCGCCGCCGCGCGGGAACACGCCCTGGGCGGTGAGCGCGCGGCGCGCGGCGGTACGGACATCAGCCCGACGGACACGCTGGACGAGATCGTCAGCAAGATCATCCACAACGAGGTGCGGGCCCTGGAGGACTCGGGCGCCGGACTGGACGTCGTGGCCCTGAGGCAAGCGGTCGACGCCGTGGCGACGGCCCGGCGGACCGACATATTCGGGGTGGGGGCCAGTGCGTTCGTCGGGCAGGACCTGCACCAGAAACTCCACCGCATCGGCCACCTGGCGTTCATCTGGAGCGACCGGCACGCGGCGCTCACCGCCACGGCCCTGCTCGGACCCGGCGACGTGGCGCTGGCCATCTCCCACTCCGGCGAGACGGAGGACACCGCCGAACCCCTTCAGGCCGCGGCCGAACGGGGCGCCACCACCATAGCCCTGACCAACGACCCGGACTCGACCCTGGCGACGAGCGCCGACCTCGTGCTGACGACGTGTGTCCGGGAGACGCCGTTCCGGTCGGGCGCGACGGTCAGTCGCATCGCCCAGCTCGCCGTCGTGGACTGTCTCTTCGTCGGCGTCGCCCAACGCTCCTACGACGCCGCGACCACCGCGCTCGAGGAGACCTACGGGGCCGTCCAGCGCCGTCGGCGTCCCGCCCGCCGCACCACGGCAGGGCCCTGACCGGCCCGGCCCGCGACGGAGCACGCCCTCCGTGCGGGCGTGCTCGCCCAGGCGGAGGAGCGGCCGGACGGGCCGGCGACCGGTGCCATGAGCCGGGCCGGTCCGCGAAGGGCGACGACCGATGACTTTTTGCAGGGCCCGGAGTCAAAGCCCCCGACCAGCACGCGGGAGCACCGCAGGCGCTCGAAGCGTGCACTGGCCTATCGTTCGTCCGACCAGGCACGAGATACCCAGGAGCCTCAGATGCGCACCCTGATCAGCACCGCTTTCCTCTCGCTCGACGGCGTCGTGGAGGCCCCCGGCGGCGAGCCGGGCTACCGGAACTCCGGCTGGACCTTCAAGCACACCGAGTTCCTCCCCGAGGCCTTCGAGATCAAGGGCCGGGAGCAGAAGGAAGCCACCGCGGTGCTGCTGGGCCGGGTCAGCTACCAGGCGTTCAGCCCGGTGTGGCCGGACATGGAGGACTTCGCGGACTACAGGGAGATGCCGAAGTACGTCGTCTCCAGCACCCTCACCGAGGACGACCTCGTGTCGAACTGGGGTGAGAACACGATCCTGCGTTCGCTGGACGAGGTCGCCGCGCTGAAGGAGACGGAGGGCGGCCCGATCATCGTCCACGGCAGTGCGGCCCTGAACCGGGGCCTCGCGGACGCCGGCCTGATCGACCGGTACCACCTGCTCGTCTTCCCGCTTCTGCTCGGCGCGGGCAAGCGCCTGTTCAGCACGACGGACAAGGACACCCAGAAGCTGAAGCTGGTCGAGCACGAGGCCTACGCCAACGGCGTGCAGAAGCAGGTCTTCGACGTCGTCCGCTGAGCGGACCCCCGTCCCCGCCCGCCGGAGCGCGGCGAACGCCTTCCGTGCCGCCCGGGGCTCGTGAAGGCGTTCGCCCCGCCACGGCTCAGACGAGTCCGGGCTGCGGTTCCGGCCGCTGCACCGGCGCGGCCTTCGGTTCCCACAGTCTCGTGGTCCGCACGTACCCGAGGATCACCGAGCCCATCGCCAGCAGGAGAAGGGGGCCGAACACCCACGGATGCCCGGCCATCTCCATCGGCAGATAGCGGTACGACACCAGGAGCAGGGCGAAGACCGTCGTGCCGTAGGCGACCAGCGTGACCGCCGACCGGTCCCAGCCGCGGTCGAGCGCGCGCATGGCCGCGTCGATCGTGAGCGCGAACACCACGCCGGCGATGAGGTCCACGCCGTAGTGGTAGCCGAAACCGAGCGTCGCGCAGAGCGTGGCGATCAGCCAGAAAGTGCCCGCGTACCGAAGGACGCGGGGGCCCTTGCGGGAATGGACGAAGATCGTGGTGGCCCACGCCGTGTGCAGGCTGGGCATGCAGTTGCGGGGTGTGACCTCGTCGTACAACACCGGGTGCGGGGTGCTGACCGGTGGTGGCGTGTCCGGCCACAGGTTGGCCACCGCCCACTCCTCGCCGCCCGTGCCGAACGCGCCGGTGCCGTAGGTGAAGATCGGCCCGACCACGGGGAAGATCATGTAGATGGCCGGCCCTAGGAGGCCGATCACCAGGAAGGTGCGGACCAGATGGTGGCCCGGGAAGCGGCGCTCGACCGCCACGTTGCGCAGCTGGTACAGCGCGACGACGGCCGCGGCCACCGCGAGCTGGGCGTAGACCCAGTCGAGGACATGGGCCCCGACCGGGCCGGTGGCCTCGATGATCCGGCCCGCCACCCACGACGGATCGCCGAGCGCGTGATCGGCCGTCACCACGTATTCGTCGAGTACCGTCGGGCGGGTCTTCGAGGTGATCAGCAGCCAGGCGTCGCCCGTCTTACGGCCGGCCACCAGCAGCAGGCCCAGTCCGACGCCCTTCAGCATCAGGAGACGCTCCTGACCGGAGCGGCGGGTGAAGGCGATGACCGCACAGCCCAGGATTACCCACAACGCGCCGTTGCCGAAGGTCATCTTGGCGTCGACCGCCCACCGCACCAGGGCGACGACGACGTCGATGCCTATCGCGGCACCGGCCGCGACGAAGCGTTGCCGCCAGGTCAGGACCACCATCATCAACGCCATACTGGCGTACAGCAGGGGCCCCGATTTGGGGGCGAATATCAATTCCTGCGCCTGGTTGGTGATCGGCCCGGGCAGGCCGTAGCGACGCGCGGCGATCTCCAGCGTGATGAGGAACGCGAGGGTCACCACACCTGCCGTGGCCCACAGCAGCACCCGTGGCTGACGCCACGAGGCGAGCTGGATCCTGCCGTTTATTCGCGAAAGCACCCGCGATGCTATAGATATCAATTTTTTTGGCCGATTTTGGTAGGGGTTGGCTAAATGATTGGCTTTTCATGCCAGGCGGCATGGTTTTCCGGTGCGGAGTGGTCGATGGGGCAATCCACGAGAGCTCGAACATGTTATCGGGGCGGTACGGGTGGTTTTCACCGGTCGCGGGTGGTGCCCCGGACGGGCGGACCGGGCGCGGTTCAGACCGGCTGCCGTCCTCGGCACATGGCGCGCAGGCCCCGGTCGGCGAAGGCGACCAGCCACTCGAAGCTCTCGTCGATGTCGGCGCTCCACTGGAAGGCGTTGGCCGCCTGCAGGGTGGCGAACCCGTGGCAGAGGCTGCGGAGCATGCGCAGGGCGTGGTCCACGTCGGACTCGCCGACGTCGTAGCCGCGCAGGACCGCCATGAAGGCGTCGAGCAGCCGCCCGCCCGCGGCGGCCAGCGGATCGTCCGGGCCGGACGGTTCCATGCCGATCGTCGCGGCGTACCGGCCGGGGTGTTCGAGGACGAAGGCGCGGAAGGCGCGCGCCGCGGCCGCCAGGGCGTCGCGGCCCGCGTACCCCTGTACCGCACCGCCGACGGCGTCGGCGGCCTCGTTCATCGCCAGGACCGCGATGCGCCGGACGAGGTCCTCCTGACCGCCCACGTGCTTGTACAGGGAGGGGGTGCGCACGCCCACCCGCTCGGCCAGTGAACCCATCGTCAGGTGGGCGAGCCCCACCTCGTCGGCGAGGGCGGCCCCGGCCGCGACCACGGCCGCCGGGTCGAGGCCGGCCCTAGGCACGGGCCACGCCCGGCCGGAGGAAGGCGAGCACGAGCGAAACCACCTGGTCGGGGAACTGGTCGTGCGGGTAGTGCCCGGCGCCCTCGATCATCTCGAGACGGCCGAGGCCGGACGGCAGCGCGTCGACGATCGCCGAACCCTCGGCGTGCGGGTCTGCCCAGTCGGGGTCTAGGGTGCCCATCACCACCAGGACCGGGCAGCGGACGCCCGCGAGCCGTGCGCCGGCGTCGGTCGGCGTGCTGCGGCCCATGCCCTGCAGGGCCTTCATCCGGCCGGGTTCGCGCAGCAGGGAGTCGACGCGGTCGAGCCGGTCGGCCCAGTCGGCCGGCTTCACCCCGGGGTAGGCCACGTCGAGGTACGAGCGCCAGAGCGGCACGCTGCCGAGCAGGCCCGCGCCGAGCAGCCGCAACATGCCCTGCCGGAAGCGCTTCACCCGCAGGTCGCCGACGCGGACCGTCTGCCCGCGGGTGAACGGTGCCAGCTCGACGACCGCCGTGATCAGCGAGGGCTCCTGCGCCGCGGCGATGGTGGCGGCGCCGCCGGAGGCCGAGTGGCCGACCAGCACGGCGGGGCCGCCCAGGTGGCGGACCAGGGCGAGCAGGTCGCCGGCGATGGCGGTGCGGCTCCAGGACGGCCACTCGATGCTGGACTCGCCGCAGCCGCGCAGATCGACCGCGGCGACCCGGTGGCCCGCCGCCACCAGCCGCGGCATCACGGCACGGTACGCGGCGCGGCTGTCGCCCATGCCGTGCGCGAGAACGATCAGCGGGCCGGAACCCGCCACCTCGTAGGCGATCGTGCCGCCGTCGACGGCGAGGTACTCGGTCATGGCATCCCCCTGGGTGGCTAACGTGATTAGCTAAAAGCTATTCCTGTTAGCCACCCCCTGTCAACGAGGAAGCCCCCCGGGCGTGGGGCACGCGTCCCCGGGCGTGGGACACACGTCCCCCAGGCGAGGGGCACACGCCGAACCCGGCGAGGGCTCAGCGCGCCGCGGTGAAAGCCGGCGCCAAGTACCGGGCGCCCTCGCGCACACCGCGGACGGCGATCGACCGGGTGGCCGGGAGCCGGCCGAGCAGTGAGCTGGTCAGGCACGCGTTCTCCGGGCGGGAGGCGTACCGGGTGGCCGCCCGCGGCACGGGCACGACCAGGCGCGGCGGCGCCCCCAGCGCCTCGGCGACGGTCGACGCCCACACCGCACGGCTCACCCGGTCCGGTCCGCCCAGATGCAGGACCGGAGGAAGCGGCGCCCCGGCGTGCAGGACGGCCGCCGTCACCTCTGCGACATCGTCCACCAGCACCGGTGTCGTCCACTGGTCCTGCGGCACCGTGAGCGACTCGCCGCGCAGCAGCCGGTGCGCGCACGCGGCGAAGAAGTTGAGCCACTTGGCCGCCTCCGCCGGTTCGTGGCCGTAGACGAGGCTGACCCGCAGCACCACGGCGTCCGCGGCCGCGCCGAGCACGATCTCCTCCGCGCGCAGCTTCGCGCGGCCGTACGCGTTGGCCGGGGAGACCGGAGCGTCCTCGGCGTTGTCGGGGCGGGACCCGTCGAAGACGTTGTCGGTCGAGATCATCACCAGCCTCGCCCCGCCGGCCAGCGCGGCGAAGTGGGCGGCCGCCGCGGTGTGCGCCGAGACGGCCAGGTCCGGGTGCTCCTCGCACCAGGTGACGTCGGAGGGACCGTGCACGAGGACGATGCGTCGCGGCCCCAGCCGGGCCACGAGCCGGGCGCACGCCTCCCGCTCGGTGGCGTCCAGGGCGTGCCACCCCACACCCCGGACGTCCGGGAGGTGCCCCGGCCGGTGGCGTGAGGCGACGGCGACGGGCTCGCCGCCCGCGGCCAGCCGCCGGGCGACGGCCGTGCCGACGAAGCCGCTGCCGACGACGAGCGTGCCCCCCGCGCTCATCGCGCGCCCGCCCGGGACAACCGGTCGGCCAGCAGCCTGCCGACGCCGATCAGACCGTGGTCGTCGTCGGGTCTGCCCAGCGACACCATGGCGTCGACCGCGGCCGCGTCGAGACCGAAGCAGCCCAGCCTCACGAGTTCGCCCACCAGAAGCTCCCGGTAGCGTTCCCCGATCGCCAGGGCGAAGCCGCCCATCACGACGTACCGGCACACACCGATCGACGTGAACACGGCCGCCACCGCCTGCGCGAGATGGGTGAGCGTGCCGCGCAGCACCCGGGTGGTGAACGCGTCTTCCTCCCGTACCGCGGCCGCGATCGCCGGGTTGTCGATGCCGGAGACCCGGCCCCCGCAGCGCGCGGCCAGCCCGGACCGGGCGAACCCGGAGGGATCGGCGTCCGCCGCGCGGCGGACCGCGGCGAGGACGCCCCGCCCCGAGGCGATGGCACCGAGGTGGCCGCGCCCACCGCAGTCGCACAGCGGCGCCCCGGGGGAGGGGTCGCACACCCAGTGCCCGAGTTCGCCCCCGTGGCCGTCCGCGTCCAGCAGCACGTCGCCGCCCCGGAACACCTTGTTGCCTATGCCGGAACTGACGGTGATCAGACAGAACGGCTCGGTCTCCGTCGCCGCGTAGCGCCAGGCGGCGGCGGTCAGGTCGTTGACGACCACGACGGGCACGCCGATCCGCTCCGTCAGGAGCTCCGCCAGCGGCAGCGGGTCACCGCGCCGCCCCCACACCGTGGGAGCGGCCAGGACCAGGCCGCCGGCCGAGATCGGCCCGGCGAACGCCACACCGACGGCCCGCGGCGCCGTACGCGGGGTGTGCCGGCCGGCCTCGTGGACGATCTGGTCCACGACACGCTGCTGCAGGACGGCCACCGGGTCCCGCGGATGACGGGCCATGCCCTCGACCGGGACCCGGCGCACACGGGTGACGGACGCGGTGACCGGGTCGTAACTGCCGGTGCGCAGCGTCGTGCCCCCCACGTCGAGCACGGTGAGGACGCCGTCGAACGCTCCGGAGCCACCGGCGGGCGCGGCCCCCGCCGCGCCGTGCGCCGGGGCACCGCCCGGCGGGGCGACGGCGGCGAGTCGGTCAGACTGCGGGACGGTCATGGAGCTCCTCCTCGAAGACCAGGAGCCACAGGTCGCCGGTCGAGTCGTTGACGAGGCCGTGCTCGCCGTACGGACGGTTGACGACGACGTCCCCGGTGCCGACGCGGAACTCGGTCCCGTCCCGGTACATCAGGCCGCTGCCCCTGAGCACGACGTACGTCTCACGGTCGCGTCCGTGCCGGTGGCGCCCTATGGAGGTCCCGGGCGGCAGCACGGCGATGTCGATGAACTCCGCTCCGACACCTCCCTCCGGCCGGGAGAACACGCGGTGGGCGAGGATCGTGCCCAGCCCGCCGTGGTCGTGCTCCTTGCCCCGCAGCAGCGTGTCGAGGTTCACCACGTCGCGGGCGGTCACGAGTCCCGCCCGTCACGCGCCAGGGCGTCCAGGGCGGCCCGCAGCACGTCGGCGGGCACGTCCTCCAACCGCTCCACGAAGTCCGCCTTGCCGATGCCGGTCGGCACCACGAGGTGCAGCTTGCGTCCCCGCCGCTGCCAGGACGCCTGGAGGGCCTGCGTCATCAGCTCCGGCGTACAGGTGGCGACGTCGAACAGGGGAAGGCCGATGCGGCGCAGCAGGGACACCACACGCTCGCAGCTCTCCGCGTCGACGAGGCCCATCAGCCTGGCCAGGTGCGCCGACAGCGCCATGTCCACGGCGACCGCCTCGCCGTGTTCGAGGCGGTGTCCGCCGGCCGTCTCGATCACCGGGCTGAAGGTGTGACCGAAGTCGACGAGCCGGGCGAGGTCGTGCTCCCGGAGATTGGGGCACAACTCCTCCATCATCAGCCGCATCGAGGTGCGCACCACATAGGTCTCCAGCGCGCCGTCGGACGTGCGCAGGAACGCGTCCGGGTGCTCCTCCAGCGCCTGGAAGAGATCGGGGTCGAGGATCACGGCCATCTTCACGATCTCCGCCAGGCCGCAGCGGATCTCCCGGGCCGGCAGGGTGGCCAGCAGGGCGGGGTCGTTGAGCGACGCGTGTGCGGGGTGGTAGGCGCCGAACATGTTCTTCGTGTTCAGGGCGTTGACACCGGTCTTGACCCCCACGCCCACGTCCACCTGCCCCACCAGGGTGGTGTTGACCTTGATGTAGCGGATGCCGCGGGCGTACATCGAGGCCGCGAAGCCCACGATGTCCGCGACGATCCCGCCACCCACGGCGAGCATCACCCCGTGGCGGTCCAGGCCGCTCGCCTTGGCGACGGCGCACACCTCTTCCACCGACGCGAGCGTCTTGTTCCGTTCCCCGGTCCCGATGGTGTGCACGCTCCAACTGCCCGGCTCCAGGCGGGCGTCGAGGTAGGCGCGCAGCCGGTCACCGTAGAGCCGGTGCACCGTGGGACCGACGAAGGCGACCACACGGCGTCCCGCCACGTAGCCGGCGAGGAGCGGGTTGTGAGGGTCGAACACTCCGTCGGTGACGTCCACGCGGTACCGCGTGCCGTCCGGTGCCAGCAGGTCGAAGCCTCCGGAGTCCTCACGGACCCCCTCAAGCTGAGCAAGAGCCTGGCCTGACATCTCTCTCCTCGATCTTCGTTCCGTGCGGTTCGCCGTCGGTGAACACGTGGGCGACGGCCTGTAGATGGGGGTGGTCGGGCAGGTCCTCGAGCGGCACCGGCCGACCGAGCCGGTCCGCCACGGGCAGCCTCCAGTTGGGGTGCACCCGCGCCGTGCCGGGAAGGTTCTGGGGTCTGCGGTCACCGGTGGCGTCCGGCAGCCAGACGCCGAGCAGCGTCGACGGCGTGCGGGTCAGGAAACGGTGCAGGGCGACGACCTCGCCGTCTGCGTCGGGCAGCAGATCCAGCCGGCGCAGTTCCTCCAGCCAGCCGTCCCGTTCGGCCGCCGCCTGGGCCTTCTCCTCCGGTTCCGGGCGGGTCAGCAGCCCCAGCCGGGCCCGCAGGTCGACGTGTTCGCCGCTCAGCCAGGCCGCGGTCGTCGGCAGGTCGTGCGTGGTCAGCGTGGCCAGGCAGTTCCTGCGCCACCGTCGCGCCGGCAGCGGGCCGTGCCGTCCCTCGGACCCGCCCAGGTACTCGAAGCGCTGCACCGAGGTGCCGAGCACGCCGCGCGCGGCCAGCTCCTCGCGGACACCGCGCTCCACCGTGCCGAGGTCCTCGCCGATCACCGCCACCCCGGCGCGGTGCGCCTCCAGGAGCAGGACGCCCAGCATGGCCTCGGCGTCGTAGCGGACGTAGGTCCCCTCGGACGGAGGCCGGCCCTCGGGCACCCACCACAGCCGGAACAGCCCCATGACGTGGTCGACCCGCAAGGCACCCGCGTGCCGCATGCCGGCGCGCAGCAGCCCGGCCAGCGGCCGGTACCCCTCGGCGGCCAGCGCGTCGGGCCGCCAGGGCGGCTGGCCCCAGTCCTGTCCGAGGGGATTGAAGTCGTCCGGGGGAGCCCCGACGCTCATCCCGCCGGCCAGGCAGTGCTGGAGCGTCCAGGCGTCGGCCCCCTCGGGCGCGACACCCACCGCGAGGTCGTGCACCAGGCCGATGTCCATGCCCGCGCTCTTCGCCGCGCGCTGGGCGGTGGCGAGCTGCTCGTCGGTGATCCACGCCAGCCAGCGGTGGTACGCGACGGCTTCCGCCAGCTCCCCGCGCGCCTCGGACACCCGCGGCGACCGCGGGTCGCGCAGCCCGCCGGGCCAGGACCGCCAGGCGCCACCGTGCACCTCGGCCAGCGCGCACCAGGTGGCGAAGTCCGTCAGGTCCTCGCCCTCACGGGCGATGAACGCCTCCAGAGCCGCACGGCGGCCCGGGGACCGCGGCACCTCGTACACCCGGCGCAGCGCCTCGTGCTTGAGGGCGCGCACCGTCTCCCGGTCGATCAGCGTCTCGCCGCGCAGCACCCGTTCGTTGAGCGCCCGGGCCCGGGCGGCGCAGGAGTCCACCGCGCGGCGGGCCTCCCCGTCCAGGTAGCGGTACTCCGGCACCTCCTCCACCCGGACGTGCATCGGGTCCGCGAAGCGTCGCGAACCGGGCCGGTACGGTGACGGATCGGGCAGCGGCCCCGGCTCCGCCGCGTGCAGGGGCCCCAACTGGACGAACCCGGCTCCCAGCGCCCGGCCGGACCAGGAGGCCAGCTCCGCCAGGTCGGCCAGGTCGCCCATGCCCCAGGACCGGCGGGAGAGCACCGAGTACAGCTGGATCAGAAAACCCCAACTGCGCCGCTCGGGCACCGGGATCCGCCCGGGCACCGACAGCAGCGGGGCCGTCGCCCGCCGGCCGCCGGCGACGGCGTGCAGGACGTGCGCTCCGGGCGGCAGCGGCGCCGTCGGACCGCACTCGCCGCCGTCCTCCAGGGCGACGCGGGCCTCGGCGCCGGGCGGCAGCCGCAGCCGTACGGCTGATCCGGCACGGGCGACCACGCAGGGCGGAAGCAGCCTGTCCGCGTCCGCGGCGTGCCGGGCTGTGAGGGCCCGCCGGGCCGCCTCCGGAGTGCTCGCGTCCACGCCGCACGACGCCAGGACCGCGACCAGGGTGTCCGCGGCGACGGTGACGCCCTCGCCCCGGTCGGTGACGTACTCGGTGCTCACGCCGTGTGCGCGGGCCAGTTCCCGCAGGGAGGCGTCGGGTGCCGTGCCGTGGTTCATGTTCCGGCCTCCACGGGCGCGAAGAGGCGTTCCAGGACGTGGGCCACGCCGTCCTCGTCGTTGCCGGGGGCCACCTCGTCGGCCATGGCCCGCAGGTCCCGGTGGGCGCCCGCGACCGCCACGCCGTGGGCGGCCCAGGCCAGCAGCGGGATGTCGTTGGGCATGTCGCCGAAGGCGACGGTGTCGGCGCCGGTGAAGCCCAGGAGCTCGGCGGCCCTGGCCACGCCGGTGCCCTTGTCCGTGCCGGCGGGCAGGACCTCCACCATGCCTTTGACGGAGTGCACGACGGTCACCTCGCCGCCCGTCAGCCGCCGGGTGACGGCGGCCAGCCGGTCCTCGTCGACGTCCGGGTGGTGCAGGATCAGCTTGTCGATGGGATCGGCCCACAGCAGGTCCCGGTCGGTGGTCACGTCCCACCCGTGCCGGACCCGCTCCCCGAAACCGGGGGTGACCTTGAACCGGCTCTCCGGCGGCGAGGTGACGATGCCGAGTTCGACCCGGCCCAGTTCCGCCTCGACCCTCTCGACGACGCCGCGGGCGAGGCCGAGGTCCAGGGCCAGCGAGGAGAGCAGGCGGTCGGCGCCCGCGTCGTACAGCTGCGCGCCCTGGCCGCAGACGGCCAGTCCCCGGTAGCCGAGGGTGTTCAGGAGGTGCTTGCAGGCCACCGCCGGGCGTCCGGTGACCACCAGGTGGTGGGCACCGGAGGCGGCCACGCGTTCCAGGGCCCGGCGGGTGCGTGCGGACACCGTCAGGTCGCTGCGCAGCAACGTGCCGTCCAGATCCGTCGCCACCAGCCGGTACACGGGTGTGCGGGCCGGGGCCGTGTCCCAGACGACGCGGCCGGAACGCAGGGTCACCATGGCCACGGCGTGGCTCCCGACGGGCGGCCCGTCCAGCGTCCCGGTGAACACGCCGTCGCCGTCGGCGGTGAGCGGCCGCAGTACGGCGCCGCCGGGTGCGGGAGCCGGTTCGTCGGAGGACAGCGCCTCGGCGGCCGACTCCAGCGCGGGGCGTGGCACCGGCGGGGCGGGCAGTCCCGCGGGAGCCGGTCCCCGGCGTTCCGCGACCGGCGTGACGGACCCCGGCGCCTCGCCGTCCGCGACGGGTGGGGACGCGTCCGGGACGGAGCCCGCCGCGTCCGGACCGGAGCCCGCCGCGTCCGGACCGGAGCCCGCCGCGTCCGGACCGGAGCCGGCCGGCCCCGCGGGTGCCTCGACCACCAGCTCGACCCGGTCCGCCCCGGGATGCGCGTACCGCACGCGCCAGGTGCCGTCCGCACCGGCGCTGAGGCGGAAGCGGTCCGCCAGCCGGGCGTACAGGTCCGGCCGGCCCGCCCACCGGGCCAGCTCGGCGCAGCGGGCGAAGTCGCCCCGCTCGTGGGCCGCCGCGAAGAGCCGGTCCCAGGTGTCCGGTCCGAGATCATCGAGGCCGCACCCGAGGGCGCGGGCGAGGGCGGCGGCGTCCCCGCGTCGTGTCGCCGCGCGTACGATCAGGTCGCGGTGCCCGGCACCGGCGGTGGGGGGCAGCCGGTCCAGCCAGCCCCGCTCCACCAGTTCACCGACCGGGGGCTGTGCGCGCTCGCCGCGCAGCAGCCGGTCGTAGGCCGCCAGGCGCAGGTCCGCGCTGCGGGCCCAGGTGAACGAGCGGGCCAGACGGCGGGCGTTGTCCGACAGCCGGGCATAGGTGTCCGGTGCCGTGCGGAAGACCGCCACGGCCTGGCGTATTCGCTCCGCGAGCGCGCGGGCCAGGGCGGGGTCGTCGTCACGGAAGGAGCCGGGCACCGAGAACCCGGTCGCGGCCGGGTCCTCCAGGGGCCGCTGGTGCCCGAAGTGGGAGGTCACCCGCTGGGCCGTGGCGACCGGCACCGCGCCACAGGCCATGGCCTCGGCCTGGGCGATGAGGAAGCCGTCCAGTTCGAACTTGGAGGGGTACACGCAGAAGTCGGCGCTCGCCGCCTGCGTGAACAGGGTGTCCTCGTCGGCGAGCCGCCAGTCCAGGTGGAGTTGGCCCGGATACCGGTCGGCGAGCCGCTGGAACGCGGCGTTCGGGACCGTCGCCGGAGCGTCACCGCCGCCCCCGGTCGAGCAGCGGACCACGAAGCCGACCTCCGGATCGTCGGCCAGCACCTCCTCCACGGCCCGCATCAGCTCCAGCTGTCCCTTGTGGTGCACCGCGTAACGGGCGGCGTGGTAGAAGACCGGACCGGACACCGTCAGTCCGAGCGCCCGGCGTACCGCGGCACGGTCCACGGCGTCCGGATCGCGCGCCAGCCAGCTGTCCGCGACGCCGCAGCCGCCGGCCAGCAGCCGGTCCGGCCGTTCGCGCAGCCGACGGGCCACGGGCAGTGTCCGGAACAGGGCTTCGAACGGTGTGTCCTGCCAGGTGACGTAGTGGTCGCGCTGGCCGGGGGACACGAAGTCGACCAGGTCCGCGCCGGCGACGACCAGCGGGAACACGCCCACGTGGTCCGGGCCGTACTCGAGGTGCATCCGGGTGCCGGCCAGCAACCGGGCCATGGTGGCCTCGGGGGAGTCCTCGGCGGGCGCCGGCCCGTCCAGGGCGTCGAGGTCCCCGGCCGGCACCCCGAACAGCTCCAGCAGGCGTTCCACCTGCGGCCGGTACACCTTCTGCGTGACGGGGGCGTTCGCGGCGACCGTGCTCACCGTCCGGTACCGGTCGTCGCCGGCGAGCACCGCGGGCAGCAGGTAGTGGTAATAGGGCTCGAAGCCGTGCACGACCGCCGGGCCGTCCGCCAGCCACCGCTGGAGGAACCGCAGGCCGCCGACCTGGAACACCAGCGGCTTGACGTACGCCAGGTCCCGGCCCTCGAAGGCCGGGGGCGGGTAGAGCCGGTCCGGCAGCAGGTCCAGGAAGGCGTCGGACAGCAGGTACACGTCCACGCCGTCCAGGCGCAGCAGGTGGGCGCGGGTGTCGAGGCGCAGGCCCGTCTCGGCGGGCCGGCCCGGCCACACCTTGGGGTCGAGCACCACGGGCACCGTGTGCTCGTCGCGGTAGTCGAGTTCCCGTACGTCGAACCGCTCCCGCAGTGCCTCCAGATGGCCGTGCGCGGGGGTGACCAGCGAGACGCGGTGGCCGCGTGCCGCGTACGCGCGGGAGAGGTTCCACACGAGCGGGGACAGCCCGCCGCGCATCAGCCGGTTGTCGAAACCGCCGCACTCGAAGGAGAAGGCGATGATGTGCACCTGGGACGCTCCTCACTCCGCCGCGCCGGCCCGGGCGCAGGCCGCGCGCAGACCGGGCAGGTCGATGAACTCGGTGTGGGTGCCGGCGGCACCGCAGGCGAAGGCCCCGGACACCGATCCGGCCAGGACGCACTCCTCCACCGGCCGCCCCTCGAGGTGGGCGTGGAGGAAGGCGGTGACGAAGGCGTCGCCCGCGCCGTTGCTGTCGACGACCGGCCGCTCCGGCCGCACCGCGGGGAAGTGGCGCACCGTCGTCTCGCCCCGCACCAGCAGGTGGCAGCCGTCCGCGCCGTCGGTGGCCACGACGAAGCGGGCCCGGCCCTCGTCGACGATGCCGTGCAGGACCTCGTCGAGCCGGTCGTGGACGGCCGCGGCGCTCATGAAGACGTAGTCGGAGGCGAGGGCGTAGGTGCGGTGGTGGGGGTTGACGCCGTCCCAGTCGTGCAGGTCGGTGGAGCTGGTCACCCCGAGCCGGTGGACGTCCTCGTACAGGTCGCGGTTGTGCCCGACGATGGACAGGTGGACGTGACGGGCCCGCTCCAGGTGGGGCAGGTAGAAGGCGCGGGGCAGCCGGAGGTCCTGCGGGTGCCGTGAGTCGTAGAAGGAGAAGCGGCGGCCCTGCGCGTCGACCAGGTTGACGCCGCGCGGAGTGCCGTGCGGGGACACCAGATGGCTGAAGTCGAGGCCCCGCTCGGCGTAGGCGGCGAGCACCGCCCGGCCCTGGGGGTCGTCGCCGAGGAAGTCGATGAACTTCGTGGCGAGGCCGAGGGCGTGCCAGCCGAGCGCGACGCCGTTGCCGGTGTGCGCGACGTAGTCGTGCACGGGAGGCACGTGCAACGAGTCGCCGGGCGGGATCCGGAGCTCGTCGACGCGGACGACGGTGTCCACACCGGCTCCGCCGACCACCAGGACGTCGTAGGGGGACTGGCTCATGTACGGGTTCCTTCCGTGACGGCCGCGGTGTCCTCGACCCGCTGCACATGTCCGTTCTCCAGGACCACCGCCGAATCGATGTCCTGACCGGGCCGGACCGTGGCGCCCGGCAGCAGCACGCTGCGCCGCACCCTCGCGTCCGCCCCGACGGTGACGCCCGGGAAGAGCACGCTGTGCTCCACCCGGCCTTCGTTGACGAGGTCCGCCGGAATCAACGAGGCGACCACGCCCGGGGAGTCGGCCACCCAGCCGCGGTCCACCTCGGGCCGCACGGTCCGGGGCATCCGTTCGACGGGGAGCCCGGCGCGCGGGCCGGCGGCCGCGAGCAGGAGATGCGCCCGGTGATAGCGCTCGACGGTCCCGATGTCCGCCCAGTGCCCGACGACCCGGTGGCCGCGGATGTCCTCGCCGCCCGCGAGCATCGCCGGGATGACGTCCCGGCTGATGTCGTGCTGCCAGTCGGTGCCGTCGAGCTTCTCCAGGTAGCGGTGCAGCACCGCGGCGTCGAAGACACAGAACGCGGCGAAGACCAGGTCGCTGGTCGGTTCGGCGGGCTTCTCCACGAACTCGGTGAGCCGGCCGGCACCGTCGAAGCGGACCATCCCGAACAGGTGGACCCAGCGCCGCTCGATCCGCTGGTAGGCGATGGTCAGGGCGGCACCGGAGGCCCGGTGCTCCGCGATCAGCGGCCCGTAGTCGAAACGGTAGACGTGGTCGGCGTGCAGGACCAGCACCTGTTCGGGGCCACCGCCGAAGACGTGTCCGGCCTTGCGGATCAGGGCGTCCGCGGTGCCGCGTTCGGCCGGCCAGGTGCGCTCGGGCAGCTCGCGGGGGAGCCCGCCCCCCGCGGCCCGGTAGGCGTCGTCGTACGGCCCGAAGTGGACCCGGAAGCCGGTGTCCCGGTTCCACACCTCGTGCAGGTCGTCCATCAGCCGGCGTTCCTCGTACTGGGACAGCAGCAGGACCTCCCCCAGTCCCGAGGCGCGCGCGTTGGCGAGGCTGAAGTCGATCAGGCGGCAGGCGCCGCCGTAGGGGACGAGCGGCTTGAGGCGTCCCGTGCCCAGCGGACCCATGCGCCGCCCCTCACCGCCCGCCAGCAGGACCGCGCGTACTCCTCCACGCTCAGCCATGACGGGCCTCGTCCCAGGTGACCCGCCCGGAGGCCAGCGTCAGCAGCAGCCGGGCCCCCGGTGCGGGCGGTGGCCCCTCGAACGCGCCGGCCCCGGTGCGGCGCAGCTCCCGCACCTCGGGCCGCGCCCGCGCCGCCGTGCCGCGCGGGGCCGGGGTCACCAGCTCCACCCGCTCGGCGTGCGGCAGGCGGTACACCAGCGTGCCGTCGGCGGTGACCGAGCACCGCTCGCGCAGGCCGCGCACCTCCTCTTCGGTCACGGCGGTGGGGAAGCGGTCCACGACCCGCTCACAGGTCGCGAAATCGGCCCGCTCCCAGGCGGCGAGGAAGAACCGCCGGGCGACCGAGGGGCCGACGGGCGCGCGGCGCGCGTACGCCGTCAGGTCGCCGTGGGCCAGCGCCGCCTCCTCGGTGATCTCCTCGTCCTTCACCAGGTCGAACCAGCCGTGCCGCAGGGCCCGTTCGGCGGGCAGTGCGGCCGGCTCGCCACGCCACAGGCGGCCGAACGCGGCGAGGTGCAGGTCCGCGCAGTGCTCCCAGGTGAACTGCCGGGCGACCGCCGCCGCGCGGTGGGACAGCTCCCGGTAGCGGGCCGGGTCGTCGTGCCAGAGCGTCACCGCCTCACGGATGCGCGCCACCAGCGCGGTGGTGAGCAGCGGGTCGTCCTCCGCGAAGGAGCGGTTGACGGCGAGCCCGGTGGTCTCCGGCTCGGGCCGGGCGTGCCGGAAGTGCGCCATGCCCTCCTGCGCCGTCGCGATGGGCACCGCTGAGCAGACCATCGCCTCGCCCTGGGCGATGAGGAAGGTGTCCATCTCGAACTTGGAGGGGAAGAGGCAGAAGTCGGCGGCCGACGCGTACTCGAACACCCGCCGCTCGTCCACCCGTTCCGACTCCAGGTGCAGCCGGCCCCGGTGCCGTTCGGCGACCTCCCGGAAGTAGGGGTCGTCGAGCGGTGCACCGGAGATGCAGCGCACGACGAAGTTCGCGGCCAGGCCGTCGCTCAGTACCTGGTCGACGGCGCGCAACAGCTCCAGCTGGCCCTTGTGGTGCAGGGCGTAGCGCGCGTTGTGGAAGAAGGTGGGCAGCGCGGGGTCCAGCCCGAGGCCCGCGAGCACCGCCGGCCGGTCCACCTCCCGCGGGTCCCAGGCGAGCCACTGGTCGGAGATCGCGCAGCCTCCCACGAACATCTTGTGCGCGTTCGCCTTCACGGCCCCGGCCAGGGGCAGGCGCGCGAAGAGGGCCTCGAAGGGGGTGTCCAGGAAGGAGGCGTAGAAGTCGAGCTGGCCCGGCGAGAGGAAGTCGATCAGATCGGCGTTCTCCAGGACCAGCAGGTAGAGGGCCACGTGGTCCGGCGGGTACTCGTAGTGCAGGTGCGTCAGTTGCTGGTACTGGGAGACCGCTTCGAGTTCCGGTCCGGCCGGCGCGGGGTCCTGCGGGAGGCCGGTCCCGGCTCCCAGGAGTTCGAGGAGCCGGCGTACCTCGGGCGCGTAGACCTTCTTGGTGATCGGCATGTTGCTCTGCACCGTGCTGACGACGAACTTGCGCGGATCGTCGCGCAGCGCGGCCGGCAGCAGGTAGTGGTAGTAGGGCTCGTGCGCGTGGACCAGTGCCTTCTCCGCCCCGAACCAGTGGCGCAGGAAGCGCACGCTGTCCACCTGGAAGACCAGCGGTTTGAAGAAGACCAGGTCCCGGCCCTTGGCGGAGTAGGGCGGGTAGAAGGTGTCCGGGAGCCGGTCGAGGTAGTCGTTGGAGAGGAAGTACAGGTCCACGTCGTCGAGGCGGATGCGGTGCGCGGTGGTGCGCAGGGGCAGGTGGACCTCGGCGGGCTGGTCGTGCCACACGTCCGGATCCAGGACCAGCGGCAGGAGGTACTCGTCCGCGTAGTCGAGGTCCTCCACCTCGTACCTGCCGCGCAGGTCGTCCAGTCTGCCGTGCGCAGGGGTCACGATGGAGACCCGGTGGCCGCGGGCGGCGAACGCCCGGGACAGGTTCCACAGGTACACCGAGGTGCCGCCCTGCAGGAAGGTGTGGTCGAAGCCGCAGCATTCGAAGTAGGTCTCGATGATGTGCATACGGGGCTCGGTCACGTTCACGTCCTTGCTGGGATGGTCGGGGCCGGGGTACGGGCGCCGAGCGCGAGGGCGTGGCGCAGGTCGATCGCGGCGTGGTAGGGGCGGGCGTGTTCGACGTTGTAGGCGAGCTCGTGCAGCAGCCGGCCCAGGTACAGCAGGCGGCGCAGGGGGTCGTCGGCCGTTCGGCCGAGGAACAGCCGCAGGACCCGCGCCCGCCAGACGTCGGCGGCGTGGAAGACCAGGCGCAGCGCGGCGCGTGGCCCGGGCGGCCAGTCGTCGGCGCCGTCCAGGGCGCCCCGCATGGTCTCGGACGAGTCGAGACCGAGGCGCCGCGCGCTCTCGAAGGCCGCCTCGTCGGCGGTGAAGTACTCCAGTGCGCGCTGGACGGCGACGAAGTCCTGCACCGGGGACTGCGCGGCCCATCCCGCCTGGTCGGGGCCCAGGGCCGGGGTGGACATGTCGATCACGTTCATCGACCAGCCTCCCTCCTCCCGCACCCGGCACAGCAGGTGGGACAGGTGCAGGTCGCCGTGGCACGGCCCGGAGGGGAACCCGGCCGGAGCGGCGTCGAAGGCGCCGTGCAGCGCGGCGGTCTCCTGCCGGAGGGCTGCGAAGGCGGCGGCGCGCGGGGCCGCGGGGAGGGCGATGTCCGCCGGGGCCAGTGCGGCCACCCGCGCGGTGGCGCGGGCCAGCACCTCCCGCACCGGGTACGGCGCTACGGGGCCGCCGCCGAGTCTGCCGGCCAGGTCGCGGTGGAAGCCGGTCAGGAAACGGCCGGCGTCGCGCAGGTTCCCCGCCAGCGGGCTCAGGTGCTCCCGCACGACGGCGTCGAGGTCGCCGGGCGCGTGTCCGCCGGTCACCTTCGGCCACAGTGAGCGCATGCTGCGCCTCAGCGGCAGGTCGATCCCGTCGCCCGGTGCGTACCCGTAGAAGACGCCCAACGGGTGGTGGGTGCCGTCGGCGGGGTCGACGTAGGTGTAGTCGCCGGCCCAGCCGGGGGTGCGGCCGGTGCGGTTCATCAGCCGCAGGAGTTCCGGTTCGCGGACGGTCCCGTCAAGCCGCCGGTAGGTCTTGTGGACGTAGGCCGCCCCGTCGTTCTCCACCAGGGACAGGACGTTGGAGGACCAGCCCCGCTCGAACGGCAGCCGGCGCACCGAGCGCGCCGTGAGTCCCGCACCGCGGAAGCGCACCCAGCCACCGCGGGCCGTGGGCAGACGGCGGTCGGCGCAGACCGCGTCCAGGGCGGCGGCGTCGTACTCGGCGCTGCCGTGGGCCTCTTCGACGCCGGCACCCGTCGGGTCCGGCCGGACCGGCACGAAGTAGCGTCGTCCGGGCGAGGGTCCGCCGACGGCGGCCACGACCAGCAGGCGGGCTGCGGCGCCGAGTTCCGCGTGGTCGACGCACTCGAAGCGAGCGGCCCTCCGGTCTTCCTCGGGCATCCACGGGGCTGTGCGCAGCAGGGGGCCGAGATCGTCGTTTCGTATCATGCCCGACTCAACTTCCGGTCATCTCGTATCGGTTGACGCCGCGGCGCCAGACGGTCAGGGCGAGCGCCAGGGCACCGGCGGTCACCACGGGGAGCCAGCCGAGCAGACCCGTGGCGCCGGTCAGCAGGTAGGCACTGGGCACGTAGGCGGTGAAGGCGAAGGGCAGGATCCAGGTGAGCAGGGTCCGCAGCGAGGGGTGGTAGATGTCCAGGGGGTAGGAGGAGAACTCCGACACCTGACTGGCCGCGTACATCGCGGGCATGCTCGTCACGGTCCAGAAGGAGAGGGAGGCGAAGAACAGCTTCACCGAGGTGTGCAGCAGCGCCCCGCACAGGACGAGCAGCGGTGCCAGCGCCCACTGCGCGGCGGTGAGGGACAGGCCGAGCTCGCTTCCCGCGTACCCCACCAGTACGGCGCCGACGACGAGTTCGCCGAGCCCGTCGGGGTGGAAGAAGCGCTCCGACAGCAGGGAGAACAGGGGGTCGACCGGCCTGACGAGGTAGCGGTAGAACTCGCCGCGCTGGACCAGTTTGCGGCCCAGTTCCCACAGCTGGTCGGTGAAGAGGTGGTCGAGCCCGCGCGGCAGCAGGGAGAACCCCAGCAGGAACAGCACCTCCTCGTACGACCAGCCGCCCACGGCGGGGACCTGCCGGAAGACGAGGCCCACGACCGCCGTCTGGACGCCCACCCGCACCAGGAACGCGCCCGCGCCGAGCACGAAGTCCGTGCGGTAGGCCGCCAGCCGGTGCAGGCCGACCCCGCCGAGGAACCACGAGAGCCGTAGGTACCGTGACATCGTGCGCGTCATCCGCCGAGCACCTCCAGCCGTCCGAGGGCGGCGCGCCAGAGCGCGGCGCACAGCAGTGCCAGGCCGGCCGCCCAGGCCATCTGCTGGGCGAGCAGCCCGGCGGCGTCCGTCCAGCCGTGGTAGCGGCCGAGCAGCAGGGTCAGGGGACCGTCGACCATGCCGCGGAAGGGCAGGGCCTTCGCGAGCGCGGCCAGCGGGCCGGGCATCAGCGCGATGGGCACGAGTTGCCCGGCGAAGAAGGCGACGACGCTCTGCTTGACCATCCGCACCCCCCAGGTGTTGGTGGTGAGGAAGCCGGTCATGCCGGTCAGCAGGTTGACGCAGAAGGCCAGCAGCACCGAGAGGGTGGTGGACACGGCGAACAGCAGCAGATCCGCCGGCCGGGGCGCGCTGAGCGGCACGAGCAGGGCGAACAGGCCGAGGACGGGCAGGCCGACCAGCACCGCGTTGGCCCCCACCACGGGCAGGCAGGCGAAGAACCGCATCACCGGGTAGCTCACGGGGCGCACGAGCATGACCGCGACGTCCCCCCGGTACACCTCGGCCGCGACTTCGTCGTCCACCCGGTTGGTGTGCAGCACCTGCAGGACCTGGGCCACCAGCAGGTAGGTCGTGATGTCCTCCACGGTGAAGCCGCCGGGTCCGCGGCCGGGCGTGCCCGCGTACACGGCGCGCCACAGGAAGACGGTCACCGCCGCTCCGGCGGCCGCGGTGACGGCGGTCATCGCGAACATCGAGCGGTACTGCAGCAGGGACTGCAGGCCGCTGGTGGCGAACGGCGTGTAGCGGCGCAGGCGGGCGGTCATGCGGCTCCGTCGCGGGCGTGGCCGGGAACGCGCGAGCGGTCGTAGATCTTGCGGAGCACGTCCTCGAGGCCGGGTTCGGGGGCGTACCAGTCGGCGAGGTCGAAGTGGTCCAGGAGGAAGGTGAGGACCTGCCGGGAGGTGTAGCGGCCGGTGGGGTAGTCGACGCGGACACGGCCGCCGTCGTCCGGCGTGGCGTGCACGCCCGGCAGACCGGCTTCGATGCGGGTCCGTACGGTCGCGGCCGTGGTGCCGTCCCGGTGGTCGAAGACGACCGAACGGTGGTCGGCCGTGCGCAGCAGGTCCTGGAGGGTGCCCTGGTGGACGACCCGCCCGTGGTCGACGACCAGGGCGCTGTCGCAGATCGCGGCGATGTCGGCGATGTCGTGGCTGGTGAGCACCACGGTGGTGCCCAGCTCCTGGTGGGCCCGGTTGACCAGATGGCGCACCGCGTCCTTGAGCACCATGTCGAGGCCGATCGTCGGTTCGTCCCAGAACAGGACGGAGGGATCGTGCAGCAGGCTCGCCGCGATCTCGGCGCGCATGCGCTGTCCGAGGCTGAGCTGGCGTACGGGCGTGGCACCCAGCGCGTCGATGTCGAGGAGTTCCCGGAACAGGTCGAGATTGCGCCGGTAGACCGGGCCGGGGATGTCGTAGACGCGGCGCAGGATGCGGAAGGAGTCGGGCACCGAGAGGTCCCACCAGAGCTGGCTGCGCTGTCCGAAGACGACGCCGATGGTGCGGGCGTTGCGCTGCCGGTGCTTGTACGGCTCCAGCCCGGCGACCAGGCAGCGGCCGGAGGTGGGGGTCATGATGCCGGTCAGCATCTTGATCGTGGTCGATTTGCCGGCGCCGTTGGCCCCGATGTACGCGGTCTTGGTGCCGGCGGGTATCTCGAAGGAGATGTCGTCGACGGCGCGCACGACGCGGTACTGACGGGTGAGGAGGGTGGAGAGGCTGCCGAGCAGGCCGGGTTTGCGTTCGGCCAGCCGGAACTCCTTGACGAGGTGCTCCGCCACGATCACGCGACCACCCGCTCAACGGCCTTGTCCAGCAGGCGCAGGCCTTCGTCGAGCACGGCCTCGTCGAGGGTGAAGGGCGGCGCCAGGCGCAGGATGTGGCCGCCGAGGGAGGTGCGCAGCCCCAGATCGAGCGCCGTCGTGTAGACGGCCCGGGCGACCTCGGGCGCGGGTGTGCGACTGGTGGGGTCGGTGACGAACTCCAGTCCCCACAGCAGCCCGAGGCCCCGGACCTGGCCCAGTTGCCGGGGGAAGCGGGACCGCAGGGCGCCGAGGCGGTCCGCCATGATCTCGCCGAGGACGCGGACGCGCTCGATCAGCCGGTCGCGCTCGACGACTTCGAGGGTGGCGCGGGCGGCGGCGATCCCCAGCGGATTGCTCGCGTACGTCGAGGCGTACGCCCCCGTGGTGGCCGCTTCCGGCCTGCGCAGCAGCTCTCCGCGGCCGGCGAGCACGGCGAAGGGGAATCCGCTCGCCGTGCCTTTGGACAGCATCGCCAGATCCGGTTCGACGCCGAGGAGTTCACTGGCGAGGAAGGCCCCCGTGCGGCCGCCGCCGGTGAGGACCTCGTCCGCGACGAGCAGGACGCCGCTGTCCCGGCAGGCTTCGGTGATGCGCTCCCAGTAGCCCGGCGGTGGCACGATCACGCCTGCCGCGCCGAGGACGGGCTCGAAGACGAGCGCGGAGACGTGGGGCTTCTCGGCGATGTGCCTGCGCACGAGCGTCGCGCAGCGCACGTCGCACGACGGGTACTCCAGTTCCAGGGGGCAGCGGTAGCAGTAGGGGCTGTATCCCAGCACGCTGTTGCCGCTGAAGGACTGGTGGCCGACGTCCCAGTGCACGAGCATCCGGGCGCCCATGGTCTTGCCGTGGAAGCCGTGGCGCAGGGCGCCGATCCGGTTGCGGCCCGGTGGCGCGGTCGCCTGGACGACGCGCAGGGCGGCCTCGACCACCTCCGCGCCGGTGGAGAAGAAGGCGTAGGTGTCGAGCTGTTCGGGCAGGAGTCTGGCCAGCAGTTCGAGGAGCCCGGCACGGTCCGGTGTGGCACTGTCGTGGACGTTCCACAGGCGGCGGGCCTGTGCGGTGAGCGCCTCGACAACCTCCGGGTGGCCGTGGCCCAGGGACTGGGTGAGGGTGCCGGCCGCGAAGTCGAGGTACTGGTTGCCGTCGAGGTCGGTCAGCACGGGACCGCGTCCCTCGGTGAACACCCGGCGCCCGTGGGCGGCCTCCTCGGAAGCGCCCGGTGCCAGGTGCCGGGCCTCCCGGGCCAGGTACTCCGCTTGCCGTAAGCCTGTCATTGCTGCCCCCGCTCGTCGGGCCGACTGCTCGTGATCGCCAGCGAACTCCGGTGTGGTGCACCACCGTTGGCGGCTCGGCGTTGAGTCAAACACTTGAACGCAGAACACTGCAAGACCTTGCGGATGGTTTCAGAAAGTTGTTGCGGAAACCGGTGGCGCTCTGCTTGAGTCGGGGTGGCTTACGGCGACACCACGCCTCACGTTCGAGGAGGGACCTGTGAGAACACGCCCCAAGACCGGCTCGCCCCACCGGAGGCCGAGGTGAAGGCCCTGGTCCTGGCGGGTGGCACCGGCAGCAGACTGAGGCCGTTCACCCACACCGGCGCCAAGCAGCTGCTTCCCATCGCCAACAAACCCGTGCTGTTCTACGCGCTGGAATCCCTCGCCGCGGCGGGCATTCGCGAGGTCGGTGTCGTGGTGGGCGCGTACGGCCGGGAGATCCGCGAACTGACGGGTGACGGCGCCGCTTTCGGGTTACGCATCACGTACCTCCAGCAGCCCAGCCCGCTCGGTCTCGCGCACGCGGTACGCATCGCCCGCGACTTCCTGGGCGACGACGACTTCCTGCTCTACCTGGGCGACAACTACCTCCAGCAGGGCGTCACGGACTTCGCCCGTCTCTCGGCCACCGACCCCGCGGCGGCCCGGCTGCTGCTCACCCCGGTCGCGGACCCGTCCGCCTTCGGCGTCGCGGAGGTCGACGCCGAGGGGAACGTGCTGCGTCTGGAGGAGAAGCCCGACACCCCCCGCAGCCCGTTCGCGCTCATCGGCGTGTACGCCTTCAGCCCGGCCGTGCACGACGCGGTGCGGGCCATCACTCCCTCCGCGCGCGGCGAGCTGGAACTCACCCACGCCATTCAGTGGATGATCGACCGAGGGCTGCGCGTACGTGCCGAGACCACCACCGGTCCCTGGCGCGACACCGGCAGCACGGAGGACATGCTGGAGGTCAACCGCCACGTCCTGGACGGGCTGGAGGGGCGGGTCGAGGGCAAGGTCGACGCGCACAGCGTGCTCGTCGGCCGGGTCCGGGTGGCCGAGGGCGCGGTGGTGCGTGCCTCACGCGTCGTGGGCCCGGTGGTCATCGGCGCGGGTGCCGTCGTCAGCAACTCCAGCGTCGGCCCGTACACCTCCATCGGGGAGGACTGCCGGGTCGAGGACAGCGCCATCGAGTACTCCGTCCTGCTGCGCGGCGCCCAGGTCGAGGGGACGTCCCGACTGGAGGCGTCCCTCATCGGCCGCGGCGCCGTCGTGCGGCCGGCTCCCCGTCTCCCGCAGGCCCACCGGCTCGTGATCGGCGACCACAGCAAGGTGTATCTCACCCCATGAACGCACGCATCCTCGTCACCGGCGGCGCGGGTTTCATCGGCTCCGCCTACGTCCGCCACCTCCTGTCGCCCACGGCGCCCGGGGGCACGGCGGTGACCGTCCTCGACAAACTCACCTACGCCGGCAGCCTCGCCCGGCTCCACACGGTGCGCGATCACCCCGACCTCACCTTCGTCCAGGGCGACGTGTGCGACCCGTCCCTGGTGAACGCCCTGGCCGAACGCCACGACCACATCGTGCACTTCGCGGCCGAGTCGCACGTCGACCGCTCCATCGTGGACGGCGGCTCCTTCGTCCGCACCAACGTGCTGGGCACCCAGGTCCTGCTCGACGCCGCGCTCCGCCACGGCGTACGCACCTTCGTGCACGTCTCCACCGACGAGGTGTACGGTTCCCTCGCGCACGGGGCCGCCAAGGAGAGCGACCCCCTGCGTCCCACCTCGTCGTACGCGGCGTCGAAGGCGGCCTCGGACCTGGTCGCCCTCGCCCACCACCACACCCACGGTCTGGACGTCCGGGTGACCCGCTGCTCGAACAACTTCGGCCCCCACCAGCATCCGGAGAAGCTCATCCCACGCTTCCTGGCCCGCCTCCTGTCCGGCGGCACCGTCCCGCTCTACGGCGACGGACAGTACGTGCGTGACTGGCTGCACGTCGACGACCACGTCAGGGCCGTGGAACTCGTCCGCACGTCCGGCCGGCCGGGAGAGGTCTACAACATCGGGGGCGGCACCTCGCTGCCCAACCTGGACCTGACGCACCGGCTGCTGGCACTGTGCGGCGCCGGTCCGGAGCGGATCGTGCACGTCGAGGACCGCAAGGGGCACGACCGGCGCTACGCGGTCGACCACAGCAAGATCACCCGGGAACTCGGTTACCGGCCGCTCACCGACTTCGAGGCAGCCCTGGCCGACACCGCGGAGTGGTACAAGCGCCACTCCGACTGGTGGGCTCCCTTGCTCGCCGCCGCGTGAGTGCGTCCGGTGGGGCCGGCCGGTCAGCGCCGGCCCCGCGCCGGGCGCCGACCGGCACGGGGACCGGCGGCGGTGGATCCCCGGACCACCAGTTCCGGCATGAAGACGAACTCGGTGCGGGGCGGCGGCGTACCGCCCATCTCCTCCAGCAGCGCGTCCACGGCCACCTGCCCCATCGCCCTGACGGGCTGTCTGACGGTGGTCAGGGGAGGATCGGTGAAGGCGATGAGCAGCGAGTCGTCGAAGCCGACGACCGAGATGTCACCGGGCACCGCGAGTCCCTTCTGCCGCGCCGCCCGGACGGCGCCGAGGGCCATCATGTCGCTGGCGCACACGACGGCCGTGCAGCCCCTGTCGATCAGTGCGGACGCCGCGGCCTGACCCCCCTCCAGGGTGAACAGCGAATGCTCGACCAGGTCGTCGGACTCCCGTGCCGACAGACCCAGTTGACTTCGCATGGCGGCACGGAAGCCCTCGATCTTGCGCTGTACCGGCACGAACCGCTCCGGCCCGAGCGCGAGCCCGATGCGGTCGTGCCCCAGCTCGGCCAGGTGCGCCACGGTCAGACGCATGGCGGCCCGGTCGTCCGGGGAGACGAAGCACGCCTCGATCCGGGAGGAGAACCCGTTGACGAGCACGAAGGGCACGCGCCGTGCACGCAGCCGGTCGTACCGTTCGGTACCCGCGGTGGTGTCGGCGTGCAGTCCGGAGACGAAGACGATGCCGGCCACCCCGCGGCTCACGAGCATCTCGGTGAGCTCGTCCTCGGTCGAACCTCCCGGTGTCTGCGTTGCCAGGAGGGGTGTGTACCCCTGACGGGTCAGCGCCTGCCCCATCACCTCGGCGAACGCGGGGAAGACGGGGTTGTCCAGCTCCGGCGTGATCAGACCGACCAGCTCCGCGCGGCGCTGCCGCGACGGGTACGCGTAGCCCAGCGCGTCGCGCGCGGCGAGTACGGAAACGCGGGTGCCCTCGGCCACGCCGCGCGCACCGTTGAGCACACGGCTGACCGTCGCCTTGCTGACGCCCGCCCGGGCCGCGATGTCGGCAAGCCGCGTGGTCATGGCAGTGAACTTTACCCGTCGGCCGTCACCGGGCCCACCGCATGGGGAAACCGACGGGGCTGCGAGGTGTCGCCCGCTTTCGGGTCTCTGGGAGCGGCCCGACGCGCGCACGCGTCGTCGCTCCCCGGAAAGCCATCGGCCGACGGGCGGCCAGCGGGCGGTCGGCGGGCCGGGCGCGTGGGCCCGAACATGACATCAGGCCTCCGGCCCGCCGAACCGGACGTTGATTGAACGTAACACCTCTGAAACGCCGACGAAAGGGTTTGCGTTCCCCCGATCCACCTACCGAGCAGCGTAGTTGTCCTTCTGGTGTGGAGAACGACGAGTCCGGCAGGAGGGGTTGACCGAAAGTACAGGGGCTCGTACGGTCTCGACCGCAAGCTCTTGCAGCCGTGTTTCAGCAAGAGATCTCACAGGCCTGTCGGGCAAGGCGCGTTGCTGCGGGAAGGCCTCTCATCCCCATCAGGTGGATCAGGAGGAACGATGGCCAACAAGACCGTGGCCACTGCACTCGCCCTCGTGGCGGGAGCCGCTGTGGTCGTCACGGCACCTGGACCCGCACAGGCCCAGCCGCCCGGCGACAAGGACGTCACCGCGGTGATGTTCGAGTGGAACTTCGACTCGGTCGCCAAGGCCTGCACGGACGACCTCGGCCCGGACGGATACGGGTACGTACAGGTGTCACCACCGAACGAGCGGGTCCAGGGCCCGCAGTGGTGGACCGCGTACCAGCCCGTCAGCTACCGGATCGCCACGAGACTGGGCGACCGGAACGCCTTCAGGAACATGGTCGACACCTGCCACGCCGCCGGCGTCAAGGTTGTCGTGGACACGGTGATCAACCACATGGCCAACAGCGCCGGCACGGGCACCGGCGGCTCCCGCTACAGCAAGTACGACTACCCCGGCCTCTACTCCGCGTCCGACATGGACGACTGCACGAGGAACATCAACAACTACGGGGAGAGCTGGAACGTCCACCACTGCGAACTGGCCGGCCTGCCCGACCTGGACACCGGCGAGGAGCACGTCCGCAGGACGATCGCCGGGTACATGAACGACCTGCTCTCCCTCGGCGTGGACGGATTCCGCATCGACGCGGCCAAGCACATCCCGCCGGGCGACCTCGCCGACATCAAGAGCCGGCTCGGCGACCCGGGTGTCTACTGGAAGCAGGAGACCATCGGGGCCTCCGGCGAGGCCGTCCAGCCCGGCCAGTACACCGGCACCGGAGACGTCCAGGAGTTCTCGTACGGCAGGGACCTGAAGCGGGTCTTCTCCGGTGAGAAGCTGGCCTACCTGAAGAACCTCGGCGAGGCCTGGGGTTACGTCCCCAGCAGCAAGGCCGCCACCTTCGTGGCCAACCACGACACCGAGCGCCATGACACCACGCTGACCTACAAGGACGGCGCCACCTACACGCTCGCCCACGTCTTCATGCTGGCCTGGCCCTACGGCTCCCCGGACGTCCACTCCGGCTACGAGTTCACCAGCGACGCGGGCGGACCCGACAACGGCCAGGTGAAAGCCTGCTACACCGACGGGTGGAAGTGCCAGCACGCCTGGCGCGAGATCGCCGGCATGGTCGGGTTCCGCAACACCGCGGGCGGTGCGGCGGTGACCAACTGGTGGGACAACGGCAACAACGCCATCGCCTTCGGCCGCGGCAGCAAGGCCTACGTCGCGATCAACCACGAGTCCGGCTCGCTGACCCGCACCTTCCAGACGTCGCTGCCCGCCGGCACGTACTGCGACGTCCAGAGCGGCAAGCCCGTCACCGTGAACGGCTCCGGACAGTTCACCGCGACCCTCGGCGCCAACACGGCGCTCGCCCTGCACACCGGGGCGACCAGCTGCACCGACCCGGGCGGCGGAAACCCCGGTGAGACCGCCGGCGCCTCGTTCAGCGTCGGCGCCACCACCGCCTGGGGCGAGAACATCTACGTCACGGGCAACAACCCCGCGCTCGGCAACTGGAATCCGGCCGACGCGCTCAAGCTCGACCCGGCGGCCTACCCCGTCTGGAAGCTCGACGTCGCCCTCCCGGCCGGAACGTCCTTCGCGTACAAGTTCCTCCGCAAGGACGCCTCCGGCAACGTCACCTGGGAGAGCGGCGGCAACCGCACCGCCACCGTCCCGTCCGACGGCAAGACACTGCTGAGCGACACCTGGCGCAACTGACCGGGAAGAGCGCTCCGTCTCGCCGACCGAAGGACCGCCCGGCTCGCCACGCGAGGGGAACCGGGCGGCCCGCCTCGCCCGTGCCGGCTCCGGCCGGCGCGGACCAGGCGGACCATCCCGTTCGACCGGTGAGGAGAAAGGCCCCATGACCGGTTTACCGTCCCGGCGCGCAACCGCCCGGATCTCGGCCGCCGCACTGTTCCTTTCGGTGCTGTCGGCCCTGCCACCCACCACCCCGTCCGCCGATGCCGCGGCCCCACGACCACCGTCCGACCGCGCGCTCGCCCGCACACCGGCGCGGCCCGCACCCTCGCGCGAGCAGTTCTACCTGGTGCTGCCTGACCGCTTCGCCAACGGAACCACCTCCAACGACCGGGGCGGCCTCACCGGCAACCGCTCGCAGACCGGATACGACCCGACCGACAAGCGCTTCTACCAGGGCGGTGACCTGAAGGGCCTCATCAAGAAACTCGACTACGTCAAAGGCCTGGGCACCACCGCGATCTGGATGGCACCGGTCTTCAGGAACAAGCCCGTGCAGACCACGGCCGGCCAGGAGATGGCCAACTACCACGGCTACTCCATCACCGACTTCACCCAGGTCGATCCGCATTTCGGCACCAACGCCGAGCTCGCGGAGCTCGTCGACAAGGCCCATGCCAAGGGCATGAAGGTCTTCTTCGACGTCATCACCAACCACACCGCCGACACCGTCGACTACGCGGAGGAGAAGTACGGCTACCGCTCCAAGGGCGCCTACCCCTATCTCGACACCGAGGGCCGCCCGTTCGACGACAGCACCGGCATGGGGGAGATCGACCGGGACGGCTTCCCGTACACACCGTGGAACCGCACCGGCGAGCACGACACCAAGGTTCCGGCGTGGCTGAACGACCCCACGATGTACCACAACCGGGGCGACTCCACCTTCGCCGGCGAGAGCGCTCTGTACGGCGACTTCATCGGCAACGACGACCTGTGGACGGAGCGCCCCGAGGTCGTCGAGGGCATGCGGCGCATCTACGAGACGTGGGTGAAGGACTTCGGCATCGACGGCTTCCGCGTCGACACGGCGAAGAACGTCAACATGACCTTCTGGACCCAGTGGGCCACGGCCCTGGACGCCTACGCGGCCCGGCAGGGGAAGCCGGACTTCTTCATCTTCGCGGAAGCCTTCTCCGCCGACCCCGTCGTCATGGCGCCCTACCTGACGGAGGGCCGGCTCGACGCCACCCTCGACTTCCCCCTGCAGGCCGCGGTGCGCAACTACGCGTCCCGCGGCGGACCCACGCGTGACCTCGCGCACGTCCTGGCCCAGGACTACCGCTACACCACCGACAAGGCCAACGCGTACGGCGAGGTGACCTTCCTCGGCAGTCACGACATGGGCCGCATCGGGAGCTTCGTCAGCCAGGACAATCCGGGCGCGGACGACGCCGAGCTGCTGCGCCGTGACCGGTTCGCGCACGAGCTGATGTTCCTGTCCCGGGGCAACCCGGTGATCTACGCGGGTGACGAGCAGGGGTTCACCGGGTCGGCGGACGACGTGTACGCCCGGCAGACGATGTTCGCATCGGAGGTGGCGGAGTACCTGGACGACGACCAGATCGGTACGGACCGTACGCATGCCTCGGACGCGTACGACCGGGGTCATCCGCTGTACCGGTCGATCGCGGCGTTGTCGAAGCTGACGAAGCGGCATCCCGCGTTGCGTGACGGTGTGCAGGAGGAGCGGTACGCGGACGACGGGCGGGGGGTGTACGCGTTCTCGCGCACGGACCTGGAGGACGGGGTCGAGTACGTGGTGGCGGTGAACAACGCCGAGCGGTCCCGGACGGTCGGGGTGCCGACGTACTCGGCGGGGATGGACTTCCGTGGTGTGTACGGGTCGTCGGCGCGGGTGACCAGTGGCGGTGACAGGAAGGTGGCGGTGGAGGTTCCGGCGTTGTCCGCGGTGGTGCTGAAGGCGGCGAAGCCGCTTGGTGCTCCTGCCGCCGGGCCGTCGGTGTCGGTGCGGGCGCCGGCGGCCGGTGCCACCGGTGATGTGGAGGTCACCGCGGCGGTGGACGGCGGCCGGCTGAACCGGGTCGTGTTCGCCGCCCAGGTCGGTAACGGGCCGTGGCGGACCCTGGGTTCGGCCGACCACGCCCCCTACAGGGTGACCCAGCACCTGCCCGGCACGGTGCGGGCCGGAACACCTCTGCGCTACAAGGCCGTCGTGATCGACAGCGCCGGACGCACGGCGAGCGCCACCGCGGCCACCACCGCCGGACAACCACCCGTCCTCGGGAAACCCACGGCGCAGCGGCACCACGCGGTCGTCCACCACCGGCGGGCCGACGGCGACTACGACGGGCTGCTCCTGCGCACCGCCGACGGTACGACGGCCCGCTTCGCCGGCCGCGACGCCTACGGGGCCTTCGCGTGGATCACGCCCGCCGCCGGCGCCGACACCATCCGGTTCACCATCGAGAAGGAGGGTGTGGCAGACGGGCCGGAGCGTGCCTTCGACTTCACCGCGACCGGCGAGGTGTGGACCGAGGAGGACAGCGCGACCGTCCGGACGGCCAGGCCGGACGCCGCGTACCCACCGCAGGACGTGACCAAGGCCGTCCTGCACTACCACCGGCCCGACGGGGACTACGAGGGGTGGGGCCTGCACACCTGGACGGGGTCCGCTGATCCGCCCGAATGGAACGACCCCGTCCAGCCGGTGCGCGAGGACCCCTTCGGGCTCGTCTTCGAGGTGCCGCTGAAGGACGGAGCCGCCTCCCTCAGCTACATCCTGCACAAGAAGGAGGAGAAGGACGTGCCCGTCGACGAGGCCCTCGACTTCTCCCTGCACGGGCACGAGGTCTGGCGCGTGGCGGGCGACCCCACCTACCTGTCACCCTCTCTCGGTGGCGCCTTCGGCCTGGACCTGGGCGCATCGGAGGCCGCCTGGATCGGTGACGCCACCGTCGTGTGGGCGGGTGAGGGCACCGGCGTGGCCAGCGGGCAACTGGTGTACGCCGCCGAGCGCGACCTCACCGTCGAGAACGGCGCGCTCTCCCACGAGGGGCGGTGGCTGCGGCTGGTGCCGACCGAGCTGACCGAGGCCCAGAAGTCCCGCTACCCACAGTACGCACAGGCCTCGGCGTTCCGCGTGGACTCCAGGGACCGCCACCGCATCGGCGAGGCGCTCGCTGCCCAGTTGATCGCCACCCAACGCGCGGACAACGGCGCCCTGTTGGGTGCCACCAGCGTGCGCATCGAAGACAGTCGACCGGAAGGACCCGGGAAGTGACCGGTTCGTTCACCGACCGAAGCGGCCGAAGTGGCCCAAGCAGCCAGAGCGGCCCAAGCAGCCAGAGTGGCCCCAGCAGTTGGAGTGGCCGAAGAAGCCGCACACGTCGTGGAAGCACGCCACGTCCCACGGCCGCCTCGGTCGTCGTGGCGGCACTGCTCGCCACGGCGCTGGGCACGGCGCAGCCTGCGGTCGCGGCACCCGGCGCGCCCGGCCCGCCGTCCGACGCCCGACTCGCCGCCGAGCCCGCCCGGCACGACCTCACCCGGGAGCAGTCCTACTTCCTGCTGCCGGACCGGTTCGCCAACGGCTCCACGGCCAACGACCGCGGAGGCCTCACCGGGGACCGGACCACGACGGGCTTCGACCCCACCGACAAGGGCTTCTACCAGGGCGGTGACCTGAAGGGCCTGATCAAGAAGCTCGACTACATCAAGGGCCTGGGCACCACCGCGATCTGGATGGCACCGATCTTCAAGAACAAACCGGTGCAGGGCGGCGGGGAGTCCGCCGGCTACCACGGCTACTGGATCACCGACTTCACCCAGGTCGATCCGCATTTCGGCACCAACGCCGAGCTCGCGGAGCTCGTCGACAAGGCCCATGCCAAGGGCATGAAGGTCTTCTTCGACGTCATCACCAACCACACCGCCGACACCGTCACGAACGTCGAGAAGAAGTACGGCTACCGTCCCAAGGGCGCCTACCCCTATCTCGACACCGAGGGCCGCCCGTTCGACGACAGCACCGGCATGGGGGAGGTCGACCGGGACGGCTTCCCGTACACACCCGTGGTGAACGAGGACGAGGCCGACGCCAAGGTTCCGGCGTGGCTGAACGACCCCACGATGTACCACAACCGGGGTGACTCCACCTTCGTCGGTGAGAGCGGCCTCTACGGCGACCACACCGGTCTCGACGACCTGTGGACCGAGCGCCCCGAGGTCGTGAGGGGCCTGGAGAAGATCTACCAGAGGTGGGTCAAGGACTTCGACATCGACGGCTTCCGCGTCGACACGGTCCGCAACGTCGACATGCCGTTCTGGACCCGGTGGGCCACGGCGATCGACGCCTACGCCGCGAAGAAGGGGCGCGAGGACTTCTTCATCTTCGGCGAGACCCTCTCCTCCGACCCGGCCGTCACGTCGCCCTATGTGACTCGGGGCCGGCTCGACGCCACCCTCGACTTCCCCCTGCAGAACGCCATTCGCGGATACGCCTCCCAGGACAAGCCCGCGACCGTCCTGTCCGGCATTCTCGCCCAGGACCACCGCTACACCACCGACAAGGCCAACGCCTATGAACAGGTGACCTTCCTGGGCAACCACGACATGGGCCGCATCGGGAGCTTCGTCAGCCAGGACAATCCGGGCGCGGACGACGCCGAGCTGCTGCGCCGTGACCGGTTCGCGCACGAGCTGATGTTCCTGTCCCGGGGCAACCCGGTGATCTACGCGGGTGACGAGCAGGGGTTCACCGGTCCGGGCGGGGACAAGGGCGCCCGGCAGACGATGTTCGCGTCGAAGGTGGCGGACTAT
>NZ_JAGMUE010000127.1:0-107942 GCF_019049165.1 Streptomyces sp. AC627_RSS907 | reverse complement strand
CGGTACGGACCGTACGCATGCCTCGGACGCGTACGACCGGGGTCATCCGCTGTACCGGTCGATCGCGGCGTTGTCGAAGCTGACGAAGCGGCATCCCGCGTTGCGTGACGGTGTGCAGGAGGAGCGGTACGCGGACGACGGGCGGGGGGTGTACGCGTTCTCGCGCACGGACCTGGAGGAGGGGGTCGAGTATGTCGTGGCGGTGAACAACGCCGAGCGGTCCCGGACGGTCGGGGTGCCGACGTACTCGGCGGGGATGGACTTCCGCGGTGTGTACGGGTCGTCGGCGCGGGTGACCAGTGGCGGTGACAGGAAGGTGGCGGTGGAGGTTCCGGCGTTGTCCGCGGTGGTGCTGAAGGCGGCGAAGCCGCTTGGTGCTCCTGCCGCCGGGCCGTCGGTGTCGGTGCGGGCGCCGGCGGCCGGTGCCACCGGTGATGTGGAGGTCACCGCGGCGGTGGACGGCGGCCGGCTGAACCGGGTCGTGTTCGCCGCCCAGGTCGGTAACGGGCCGTGGCGGACCCTGGGTTCGGCCGACCACGCCCCCTACAGGGTGACCCAGCACCTGCCCGGCACGGTGCGGGCCGGAACACCTCTGCGCTACAAGGCCGTCGTGATCGACAGCGCCGGACGCACGGCGAGCGCCACCGCGGCCACCACCGCCGGACAACCGCCGCTCAAGGCCAAGCCTAGCGCCGTGGACCGCCCCTACGCCGTGGTCCACTACCGGCGGCCGGACGGCGACTACGACGGCTGGCAGCTCAGGTCGTCCGCGGGCACGGCGGACTTCACCGGCCGTGACGCCTACGGGGCCTTCGCCTGGGTCGAGCTGGACGACGCCGCCGACGTGACCTACACCGTCGAGAAGGACGGTACCGCGGACGGCCCGCAACGCACGGTCGAGACGGTGAAGACGGGTGAGGTGTGGATCGAGCAGGGCGGAACGGGGCAGGCGGTGACGGCACCCGACGGCGCGTACCCACCGCAGGACCAGAAGAAGGCCGTCCTGCACTACCACCGCGCCGACGGTGACTACGACGGCTGGGGCCTGCACACCTGGACCGGTGCGGCGAACCCGACGGACTGGTCCAAGCCGTTGGAGCCGGTCGGCAGGGACACCTTCGGCGTGACCTTCGAGGTGCCCCTGGCCGAGGGCGCCACGTCCCTCAGCTACATCGTCCACAAGGGCGACGAGAAGGACATCTCCGGTGACCGGTCCCTCGACTTCGCCACCCACGGCAAGGACGTCTGGCTCACCGGCGGCACCGGCGACTACCTGCTGCCGACCGTGGGCACCGCCCCCGACCTGGACCTCGGCACGTCGAAGGCCCACTGGATCGACGCGGACACGGTGGTGTGGCCGGTGAAGGCCACCGAGGCCACCAGCCAGCAGCTCGTGTACGCACGCAAGGGCCACATCGAGATCGAGGACGGTGCCCTGACCCACGAGGGCCACTGGCTCCGACTGGCGCCCACGACCCTCAGCGACGCGCAGAGGGCGGCGCACCCGCACCTCGCGGACCGCCCGGCCTTCAGGGTCGACCCGCGTGACCGCGACCGGATCCGTACCGCGTTGCGGGGCCAGGTCATCGCCACGCAACGGGCGGCCAACGGAGCGCTGACCGCGGCGACGGGCGTACGGATCGTCAGGCACTGACGCTGACCGAACGGCCCCCGGGGGTGCCCGTGCCGGACGACCGGCACGGGCACCCCCGGCTTTCCACCGGCACATTGCAAGAGTTGCTGAAACTTGTCGCAAAATCATTCATGCCCCTTCGCGGTCTCGTACCTTGAGTGAGTTCGTTCATCAAGTGAAGGGGAGAGTGTGATGAAGCGATTCATGCGTTCAACTTTCGTGTTCTTCACGATGACCCTGACGTTGGCGACGTTCGGCACGGCGGCTCACGCGGCGTCCCCGGAGGACGCGAGCGGCCGGGTCGGCGCACCCGACTGCGTGCGGTTCAGCGCCGGCTGGCGCTACACGTTCGTCACCAACGACTGCTCGAGCACCCACTCCGTGACGGTGGTGTACCGCGACGGAACCGACGTTCCCTGCCGCTCGGCACACCCGGGAGCCCTGGTCACCTTCCCGGGCTACGGAACTCTGGGCAACGAGGTTGTGGGCGTCGCCCTGTGCGACGCCGGCGGCAACGGCTGACCGTCGCCGCCGGCGGCCGGTCGCGCGCCGGCGGCGACCCTGGTCGCGCCTCCTCGTGACGACGAGGCGTGAGCCGTTCTCAGGAGCGATGAAGTGCGGTGCGTGAGCGCCTGATGTCGGTCACATGAATGCCGTTGACGGCACATGACCCAGGTGGAGCGCTGACGCCGGCCTGGTCGCCCTGACGCTCGTCGTGCACGCGGAGGCCCTGCGGGCACGTGGCGACGCACTGCCCGGCCGCGCCCCACGACGCCATCGCCGAGCCGGGTGCGGTGAGGGCCGAGGCACTGGTGGGGCGGCACCTGGCCGGCAACCGTGAGGCGGCCGGTGGGTGCCACCGGAAACAGGCCGGGCCTGCTCGGACCCGACGGTCGAGCCCCCCCGGCGGCGGAAGCCCACCCGCACGTCACCGAGGGGCGGATGCCGTGGCTGTCGTGGGGGCGGCCGATCGGGCCCGGGCGCGGAGTGTCCCCGGAGCCAGACCGAGCCGGGCCTCGGCGGTCTCGATGGCCACGTCGCCGAGGTCCAGGCCGCCCTCCGGCTCCGCGTCGTCGTTGGCATATGATCCCAGGCCGTCGACGGTGATGAGGATGTGCGCCGCTGTCCGGAGCGTGTCGTCGCTCGTGAACTCTCCTGCCTGCACGCCCCTGTCCATGAGGGCCACGAGAGCCGTGCGCGTCAACGATTCCTGCGTGCGCACCGCGAGCCGCAGGGGGTCCTTGAACCTGCTGAGGTGCCGTGCGTTGAGCCACAGGCGACTGAGGTCCAGGTAGTCGCCGTCCGCGAGCCCCACGAGGAAGCGGGCGAGACGGTCGACGGGCGGGAGGTCCTGCTCGTGCGGCGGCAGGAGCGACTCGCGTTCCCTGGTCGTGGCGTGCGTGAACGCCTCGCTCACCAGGTGGTCCGCGACCGGGAAGTAGTGGCTGATGAGGCCGGGGCGCACGCCCAGCTCCTCAGCGACGCGCCGCAGCGTGATCAGTTCCAGCCCCTCCTCCAGCGCGATGCGTGCGGCGGTCTCGACGATCTCCGCACGGCGCTGCTCGGGCGACTTGCGGGTGCGTTTCGGCTGAGGTCTTGACGTCATGGTGCCCAGGCTATTGGATCGGTGACCAACAAACGGTTGGCCGATTGACCAATAGCGGTTGGCCGCTTGTCCAACAACGGGCGACCGCAACGACGCGCCGCCACCGGCACACCCGAGAGGCCTCGATGACGACACAGCCCACAGCCGCCTCCGCGGGACCTCGCCACCTCCAGGGTTCCGAGCGGGCGGGGCAGCCGGAGACCCGGGGAATCGACCTGGTCCCCGTCGACGAGCGCGCGGGTCGCCCGCGCCAGCTCTTCGCGGTGTGGGCTGCGCCGAACGTCAGCTACCTGAGCCTGGCCGTCGGCGGCACGTTGATCCTCATGGGGCTGACGCTTCCGCAGGCGATCGCAGTGATCCTCGTCGGCAACCTGCTGTGGATCTTCACGGGGATCATCGCGGCGAGCGGTCCTGCCGCCGGCACGAGCGGCTCGGTCATCTCCCGCGCGTTCTACGGGGTCCTCGGCAACAAGGCCGTGCTCGTCCTGACCGGCTGGCTCATCGCCGCGGCCTACCTCGCCCTGAACTGGTCGGCCGCCTCGGTCGCGGGCATCAGCCTGGCGACACGCATGGGGCTGCCGGACAACTCGGCCGTGCACGCGGCCGTCATCTGTCTCATCGCCGCGGCGACCCTGCTGATCGCGATCTACGGATACGCGACGATCGTCCGCCTGTACGCCGCGCTCAGCATCCTGCTGACCATCGTGTTCATCGTCGTGACGGGACACGTCCTGGCCGAGGCCGACTGGTCCTACGCCCCGGCGGAGCCACTCAGGGGCGCCGCGCTCGCCGCCGCGCTCGGCATCGCCTTCACCATCGTCGCCTCCACTCCGCTGTCCTACAGCAACAGCCCGGACCTGGCCCGGTACCTGCCCCGTGACTGCAGTCCCGTCGCCATCGCCGGATGGACGGCCCTGGGCGCGTACCTGCCGAGCGTCCTGTTCACCACCGTCGGCGCGCTCGCGGCCACCAGCCTCGACATGACCGACCCGCAGGCCGCGCTGGAGAGCATCCTGCCGGGGTGGTTCGTCCCCGTCTTCGTCGTCGCGGTCGTCGTCAACACCATGACGAACAACGGCATGACGGCCTACAGCGCCAGCCTGTCGATCCAGTCCGTCGGCGTCCGTCTCGCACGTATCCCCGCGGTCCTGATCATCGGCGGCCTGGGTACGGCCATGACGCTCTACGCGATCCTCGTCTGGGACTTCCTGACCAGCGTCAACACCATGCTGCAACTCGTGGTCGTCGTGACCGGCCCGGCCATGGCGGTGGCCGTGACCGATGTCCTCATGCGGCGCAACCGGTACAACGGCGCGGACCTGCTCGGGCAGGAACGCGGCGGGCCCTTCTGGTACCGGGCCGGGATCCACTGGTCCGGCATCCTCGCGCTCCTCACGGGCGGGGTCACGTCCCTGATGTGGGTGACCACGAGCTCCTGGACCGGCCCGATCGCCGCGGCCATGGGCGATTTCGACCTCGCGATCCCCTCCGGCATGGCCGTCGCCGCCACCGTCTACTGGGCCTGCGCACGTCTCCTCGGGACCGTTCCGCGCGCCTGACCCTCCTCGGACCCCGACGCGCCCGTCTGCCGGCCCGCCGGGACGAGCCACCGCACACACGCACCACCAGAAGCACACACGCACCACCAGAAGGGAACCCCCGTGTACGCCGACGCCATCGTGCTGGCCGGTCACGTAGAGACCCTGGCCGGGGCACCGGCCGGTCCGTCCGCGAACGCCGTCGCGATCGCCGACGACCGCATCATCGCCGTCGGTGACATCACGGACCTCGGGCCCGTGCGCGGTCCCGGTACGGTCGTCCACACGTTCCCGGGCGCCACGATCCTGCCCGGCCTCACCGACGTCCACGCCCACCCCGTGTGGGGGTCGATCGAGATCGGCAGCGGCGTGGACCTCGGCGGGGCGTCCACGCTCGACCAGGTCCTCACGCGCCTGGCCGCCGCCGCGGACGGACGGCCGGCCGACAGGTGGATCACTGGCTTCGACCTCGACGTCAACGTCTTCGACGGACGCCCCGACGGCACCCTGCTCGCGGAACGCTTCCCCGGGCGGCCGGTCTCGCTGATGACACGTGACGCGCACGCGCTCGTCGTGAGCCCCCGTGTCGTGGAACTCGCCGGGCTCACCGGCCGCGAGACGTTCACCGACGCCTCGTCGGTCGAGGTGGACTCCGACGGCCGCCCGACCGGCTTCGTGGTCGAGCTCCAGGCGATGGCCCTGGTGTTCGACCACTACCCGGACGTGCCGGTGGGCACCGCCGCCGGGTACGTCCTCCACCAGCTCGAACGCCTCGCGCGCAGTGGCCTGACCGGGCTGCACGCGCTCGACTTCACCGACCCGTCCGAGGCCGTGTACCGGCACATCGAGGAGCACGGGGAACTGCCGCTGCGCGTCCGGTGCTCCCCACTGGTGCCGGCCGACTCGGCCCCCGAGGTCTGGCAGGAGATCGCCGGCCTCCAGGGCCGCCGTGGACGGCGCTGGCACGTCGAGGGCGTGAAGTTCATGCTCGACGGCACGGCGGACAACGGCACGGCGTGGTTCGACCGCCCGGACATCCACGGCGAGAACCGCGAGCCGCTGTGGCGCGACACCGAGGCCTACCGCGCCGCCATGAGGTTCTTCGCCGAACGCGGTGTCCCGACCGCCACGCACGCCATCGGCGACCAGGCGGTCCGGTTCGCCCTGGACGTCATCGAGGAGGTCGGCCCGGTCGCCCGCGCCCCGCACCGCATCGAACACATCGAGTCCATCCCCGACGACCTCCTGGACCGGTTCGCCGAACTCGACGTCGTGGCGAGCCTCCAGCCCGTGCACGGGACCCGGCACACGCACGCCGACGGGACGGACAACTGGTCGCGGCGCATCGGGCCCGACCGCGCCGCCCGCGGCTGGCGCACCCGTGACCTGCTGGACCACGGCGCCGTCGTGGCACTGGGCTCCGACTGGCCCATCGGCCCCGGCGACCCGCGCGTCGGCCTCGCCGACTGCCAGCTGCGCCGCCCGGTCGAGGAGCCGGACACGGCCCCCGTGCAGCCCGGACAGGCGATCTCCGCCCGCGAGGCCTACACCGGGATGACGGCGTCCGCCGCCCACGCCGCCGGCGCCTCGGACGACCTCGGAAGGATCACGGCGGGTCACCTCGCCGATCTCACGGTGTTCGCGGCGAACCCCCTTGACCTGACCCCAGACGCACAGGCCGGCAACCAGGTCCTCGCGACCGTGGTCGGCGGCACGGTGCAGGTCCACATGAACAGCGCAGAAGGAAACTCGTGAACCCGACCATCCCCCGCCCCGCACACCGCCCCCACGTCAAGGCAGCCGCCACCGACCCGTTCGACCGCGGCGTCGCCCGGGGCGAGCAGCTCCGGGACGGCATACCCGCCGCGAGCGAGGTGTACGACCGGCTCTTCGCGCTCGGCGGCATCACCCCCGCCCAGGTGAGTGAGGACGCCGAGCGTGCCCTCGACACGATCGGGCGGTTCCGCCCCGCGGCCCGCGCCGAGATCTCGGGCATCGCCCACGGAGCCGGCGTCGACGAGTGGCGCGTAGCCGCCCTCAACGCCCGTACGGAAATCCTGGCCCGCGGTTCCGCCGTGCCTCCGGGGGAGTGCACCACGATCGTGCGCCGCATCGACGGCGACGACGGTTCGCCGCGCACGCTCGGTGTGCAGACGTGGGACTGGCACGTCGAACTGGGCGCCATGTGGCACACGCTGGAGTCCCGCGGCGGCCGGCACGACTTCGTCGGCCTCACCGAGAACGGCATACTCGGCAAGATGGGCGTCAACAGTGCCGGTCTGGCCCTGCACTTCAACATCCTCGGTCACGTCCGCGACGGCATCGGCGGCATCCCCATGCACGTACTCGCGGCCATCGTCCTCGAGGAAGCGGGAAGTGTCGCCGAGGCCGTCGAGATCGTCCGCGGTTCGCCCCTCGCCTCCTCGGGGTCGTTCGCGCTCTTCGACGAGACCGACGCCGTCCTGCTCGACCTGAGCCCCGTCGGAGTCTTCGAGGTGCCGCCCACGCAGGGCACGCTCGTGCGTACCAACCACTTCCTGACCCCGGTCCCCGCCGCCGGCGAGAAGACCTGGCTCTACCAGCCGGACTCGGGCGAACGCCGCGACTTCGTCCGCGCTCGCCTCGCCCACCGGCAGCCGACGACGGTGGACGACCTGGCGGGTCTTCTCGTGACCGGTGAGGGCGAGCCGCCGGTGACCTGTCTGCCCGACCCGGACAAGCCACTCGGTCAGCGCTGGGCCAGCCTCGCCACCCTCACCCTCGAACCCGCCACACGCACGGCCCGAATCCTCGACGGCACGCCCGCCGACATCGGCTCCCGCGACTGGCGCGTCCTCACCGCCGGCTGACCGGACGCCCGGCCGAGGGCCGGCCACGGCAGGGGCACGAGGCAGCACGGAGCCCGCCGAGCCGGTCCCGGCGGCCGGGTGACCGGCGACGGACAGGGGACCTCCGCACGGCGTCCCGATGAGCACGGCACGGTCGCGAACGCGGGGCGGGCCCGCCCGGCGCTGCGGCAGGTCTCGGCGCACGACGGCCGTGTCGTGCCTTGCCGTGCGCACGTCTCCCGCCCTGGAAGGCGTCTGTCCGTCCGGGTTAGCATGCGTGCCATGGCAGACGCAGCGCCTTGCCCGCAACCGTTCACCCAGCGAACGGACCCCGCAGTGCTCGAGGACCTGCGGGCCCGGCTCAGGGCGACGCGCTGGCCGGACGCCCCCGAGGACGCCGGGTGGTCGCTCGGGACGGACGTCGCCCATCTTCGTGAGCTCGTCACCTACTGGGCGGAAGAGTTCGACTGGCCGAAGCAGGAGGCAGGGCTCGCCCGGCTGCCCCGTTTCCGGGTCCGGCTCGGCGGCCAGGCCATTCACTTCGTGCACGCCCGGGCCGTCGCCCCGTCCGGCCCCGCACTGCCCCTGATCCTCAGCCACGGCTGGCCGGACTCGTTCTGGCGCTACACGAAGGTCATCCCCCTTCTCACCGACCCCGGAGCACACGGCGCCGACCCCGCCGACGCGTTCGACGTGATCGTGCCCGACATGCCGGGCTACGGGTATTCCGACCGCCCCGCCACCGGCTCACCGCTCGACTCGATCGCCGTCGCGGGCCTGTGGGCCGAACTCATGGACACCCTCGGCTACGCCCGGTTCGGTGCGGCGGGCGGGGACATGGGAAGCCACGTGAGCCGCTACCTCGCTCTCGACCACCCCGACCGGGTCGTGGCCGTGCACCGTACGGACGCGGGCTTGCCCGTCTTCACCGGCGACCCGGCCGGTCTCACGGCCGAGGAGCGCGCCTGGTTCAAGGAGGTCGCGGCCTGGGGCGCGGAAGAAGGCGCCTACGGTGCCGTGCACCGCACCAAACCCCAGACCGCCGCGGTCGGGCTCACCGACTCGCCGGCCGGGCTCGCCGCGTGGATCGTCGAGAAGCTCCGGGCATGGAGCGACTGCGACGGCGACATCGAACGGAGCTTCACCAAGGACGAGATCCTCACGAACGTGACGCTCTACTGGCTCACGGGCACGATCGGCTCGTCGATGCGCATGTACGCGGCGAACGCCGAGATCCCGACCGAGCAGCTCACCCGCCGGGTCGAGGTGCCGTCCGGCTTCTCGATCTTCCGCGGCGACGTCGTCCGCCCGCCGCGGGCGTGGCTCGAACGCACGGCGAACACGGTGTACGTGAACGAACCGCCCCGCAGCGGGCACTTCGCACCGTTCGAGGAGCCCGAGCTCTACGCGGAGGAACTGCGCACCTTCTTCCGTCCCTACCGCACTTCCGGGCCCGGCATCCCGAGAGCAGGCGCCTGACGCCGCCCGGGCCGCCCCCGGCGAACGAGGGGCACGTGACACCCGGACCTGGCTAGCGGCCGAGGGCCTCCAGTACGCGGCCGAGCTGTCGCGCCGGCTCGGGGCCGGCCATCCGCAGGACGACCGTGTCCGCCCCGGCCGCCGCCAGGTCGTGGACGCGTTCGGCGGCTTCCCCGGCCCGGCCGGAGACGGTGAACACCTCTTCCGCTGGGCGGCCGAGCCATGCGCCCTGCCCCTCCACCTGGGGCCGCAACGTCTCCGCCACCCGCTGTGGATCGTCGTCCACGCAGCAGAAGGCGAGCACGGTCAGGGTGTGGTCGGGACCGGCCCCGCCCCTTTCGGCCAGCGCCCGGGCCGTCTTCACCTCGTCGGGCCCGTGTCCCTCGGCGATCACCGTGCCGTCCGCGACCCGCCCGGACAACTCCAGGGAGCGGGGCCGTACGACCCCCGCGACCACCGGCGGCGGCTCGACGGGCGGGTGGACCAGCCGCACGCCGTCCAGCCGCACTTCACGGCCCGACAACTCGACCCGTTCCCCGCGCAGCAGCGCACGCACCGAGCCGATCGTCTCCTCCAGGAGAGCGAGCGGAGAGCGTGGTGCGACACCGACGGAGACCATCCACTCCCGCACCCCGTGCCCGACCCCGGCCACCAGCCGGCCCGGGAACACCCGTGCCAGCGTGGCCAGTTCCATCGCCAGCAGAGCCGGACTGCGCAACGGCGCGGGGGTGATCCCGATGCCGACCCGCAGCCGCTCCGTCGCTCCCAGCGCCACGGCCGCGGCGGACACGCCCCCGTTCCAGCCGAGGTCCTCGACCACCCAGAGGTCGTCCACCCCGAGCGCCTCGACCTCCCGCGCGAAGCCGGGCAGCCCTTCCGGGGCCCAGTCGCGGTCGTACATCACACCGATCCGTACGGTCGTCATGGACCGCAACCTATGTTCCGCCCGGGAAATGATCAAGACCCGGACGAGGTGGCGGACGTCGGACGTCAGGTTCCCGGCGCATCCGCCGCCGTCCGCACGGCGGCGTCAGGTGACCAGTCCGTGGCGGTAGGCGTAGACGACGGCCTGGACGCGGTCGCGGAGCTGGAGTTTGGCGAGGATGCGGGAGACGAAGGTCTTGACGGTCTCCTGGCTGATGACGAGGGCCGCGGCGATCTCGCTGTTGGAGAGGCCGTCCGCGATGAGGCGGAGCACCTCCAGTTCGCGAGGGGTGAGCGGGATGTCGCGGGAGGTGTTCTCGGCGGGGCGGATGCGGGCGGCGTAGCGGCCGACGAGCTGGCGTGTCACGTCGGGGTCGAGGAGGGCCGCACCGGTGGCCACCGTCCGGATGCCGTGGAGCAGCCGGTCCGGGGGCGCGTCCTTGAGGAGGAAGCCGCTGGCGCCGGCGCGCAGTGCCTCGTAGACGTATTCGTCCAGGTTGAACGTGGTCACCACGAGGACCTTGACGGGGTGGGGTACACCGGCCCCGGCCAGCAGGCGGGTGGCTTCGAGGCCGTCGAGGACCGGCATGCGGATGTCCATCACGACGACGTCGGGCCGCACCTTGTGGGCGAGTTCGACTCCGGCCTGTCCGTCTCCGCATTCGCCCGCCACCTCCATGTCGGGCTGGGCGTCGATGATGGTGACCAGGCCGGTACGGATCAGCATCTGGTCGTCGCAGACCAGGACCCGGATCGGTGCGTTCACGAGGCGCTGCCGACGGGGATGCGTGCCCGTACCGTGAAGCCGCCGTCCGTACCGCCGTCGGCGCTGAAGTCACCGCCCAGGACGTTGACGCGTTCGCGCAGGCCGGTCAGACCCCGTCCGCTGCCGACGGCGGCGGCGCTGCGCGAGCCGGTACCGTCCGTGCTGACCTCCACGGTGATCTCCCTTTCTCCGTGCCGCACCTCGACCGAAGTCCGGCTGCCGTGAGCGTACTTGAGCGCGTTGGTCAGTGCTTCCTGCACCACCCGGTAGGCGACGAGGTCGGCGCTGCCGGTCGATGCCGGTGGTGTGCCGTGTTCGGTGAAGTCCACCGGCTGTCCGGCCCGGCGGGTCTGCTCGACGAGGGTGAGGAGCCTGCCGGCGGCGGGTGTCCTGGGTTCCTTGGCCTCCGCCGTCCCGGTACCCGTGCCGGTGCCGTGGTCGGGGTTGAGCAGGTCGAGCAGGTGCCGCAGGTCGGTGATGGCGCGGCGGCCGGTGTCGCTGACGGCGGTCAGGGACTGCTCGAGCCGCTCGGGTGCGGCGGTCAAGTAGCGGGCGGCTTCCGCCTGTACGACCATGGCGGTCACGTGGTGGGTCACCACGTCGTGCAGCTCGCGGGCGATCTGGGTGCGTTCGGCGGTACGGGTCTCCGCGGCGACGCGCTCGCGGCGTTCGGCCTCCGCGGCCCGGGTGGAACGCAGCCACGCACCGGCCCACCAGGCCATGCCCAGCAACAGGTAGAACGTCGCGAACCCCGCCGGCGTCTCGCTACCCGAACCGAGCTGGGAGAGCGCGATCGCCAGCGGCAGGTACGCCGCGGAGAGAAGGATCACGGTGGTGCGCCGGCGGCGTTCGAGATGGGACCCCGCACTGATCAGCACGATGGGCAGTGCGCTGCCGGCGACCGTGTGGTAGCCGCGCAGCTGGTCGAGGGCGAAGCCGCACGTGACCAGGGCGAGACAGACGAGCGGCCACCGCCGGCGCACCGCGAGCGGAAGGCATTCGAGGACGAGGGCCACGATGGCGAGCGCGTCGAAGGGACGGGTCGGCAGGTCCCCGACCGACGTCCCGTTGCCGCGCAGTTCCGGCAGGAACGACGCGACCAGGAACAGTATCCCTAGTGGAAGGTCGCGGACGGTGACGTCGAGCCGGCGCCACACCTGGCCGGCTCCCTGGGGGCTGATCACCGGGCGAGTGTAGCGAGGACCTGGGCCCGCTCGGCCCGCTGTCGGGGGACGATGGTGCCGCGCCTGCGGGCCAGCCACAGGAAGGCGATCGTCAGCAGCGCGCCGAACAGCACGGAGTACACACTGGCCTCCGGGCCGAACTCGCCGCCCGTGATCAGCGTGGCGCCCGATATCGAGGCGTCCAGCAGTCCGTGCGTGTCGCCGTTGCCCGAGACCACGGTGCCGAAGATACCGGATGCCGCGAAGTTCCAGCCGAAGTGCAGGCCGATCGGCAGCCACAGCGAGCGGGTGGCGGCGTACGCGGCGGCGAGCATGCCGCCGGCCTCGATCGCGATGGCGACGGCACCCAGCAGGGTGGCGTCCTCGTTGAGCAGATGGGCCGCGCCGAACACCACCGCGGACAGCGCCAGCGCGAGGTACGTGCCCAGACCTCGCTCCACCAGCCGGAAGAGCAGGCCGCGGAACATCAGTTCCTCCGTGACGGCGGCGCCGGCCATGAAGCCGACCAGCCCGATCGCTCCGGTCAGTGAGCCGAAGCCGTGGACCTCGTAGTCCCCGAGGAAGTAGATGTTCGCGATGACGCATCCGAACATCGCGACGCCGATGAACAGGCCCCGCAGGAGCGCCCCCTGCGCTCCCTCGCGGGCCAGCTCAGTGACCGGGCGCCGCTCGGTGCGCCCCACGACCCACCGGTAGACCGACACGGAGAGCACGACCGTCAGGCCGCCCAGGAGGAGCGACAGCCACGGGTTGTCCTGCACCGCGGTGACGCTCTGACCACCGACCGCCCCGACCGCGATCACGGCCAGGATCTGCCACACCATTTTCATGACGACTCTTTCTTCGGTTCCGTTTCCGGTTCCTTGTCCGGTCCGCGGCCGGGGGTGCCGCGGCTGAAACGAACGCTATGGAAACGGTGATCAGGAATCGTCACCTCACAGGGGACACTTGCACGTAGCTCTCACGGGGGACGGGTCTGAGCGCCTCCCGGCCCGGAGCCGGCGACGGCGTGGTAGTCCCGGAGGGGTCCCTGTCCGACGATGGAGTACTCGAACCGCTCGCGAGACTTCGAGACGTCCAACCGCGAGCCCAGCGAGGGCCGTCGGCGAGCACCATGCGCCGGATTGCGCTCCCGTCGGTCACAGCTTGCGGTAGGCGGAGGGCCGCATGCCTGTATGCCGCAGGAACGACGTGGACAACGAACCGGGGCTGCCGAAGCCGCACCGGATCGCGATCTCCGCGACCGAGAGGTTCCCGTCCCGCAGCAGTCACTGGGCGGCCTCGATCCTCAGGCGGGTGAGGTGGCGACGGGGTGTCTGGCCGGTCGTGCGCTTGAAGGTGCTGCGTCAGAACCGGGTCGCCCGCGGCCGCGAGGGCGGCCACCCGCTCGTGGTCCGCTTCGGCGCCGTCCATCTGCTGTGCGGCCCGCTCGACAGCGCGGCGCGGGATGTGTACCTGCACGCTCCGCATGGGCGCCGTCGCCCGATAGCGTCGTGTGGTCGCGCGGCCCGGAACGACCAGTTCCAATCGCCCCGGCACCCAGCGATGCCGCTGCCAGCCACCACCGCTCCGGGTCTCCAGCACCGCCGCGCCCGCGACAGCGAGGACGAGACGCAGATCCGCTGTGCCCGGCAGCTCCACGTGGCCGACGGTGGCCGTGTGCTCGCATCCCTGGACGAGCAGCGAGCGCCACCCGGCGTCGTCCCAGCCGCAGTGGGTCCGCCTGACACAGGGCTCCATGTCGAACCCCGCGTACGGCTGGAGATCGAAGTCGGGAGAGTCGAACACGGCTCTCAGGGGAGCGGCCGACCCCACCGGCCCGGGCGAACACGTGGCCGGCGGGGTCGTCCGGGCCCGATACCCCCGCAGCACGGGGAGACACCTGACCGTCGAACGCTCTGGTCCGGGTCTGGCTGCAGGGCCACTCGGCGATCCGGTCAGTGGCCCCGCAGCTCGATGTTCAGGATTCCGGCACCTTGTAGGCCATGGCCCGCGGGTAGTCCTGCCGGTGCAGGCGGACGCGGACCAGGAGGGGACCGGCGTTGACCGGGTCGTGCGGGTCGTTGAGGCGGGCCAGCAGGTCGTCCAGCTCCGCGGGGTGGCCGATGCTGAGACCGCTCGCCGGGGTGTCCTCGCCGGCGAAGACGGCCGCGAGGCGGTCGTAGTGCCAGGGGTGCAGGACGTTGTAGTGATCTGGCTCGGCGGGATCCTGCCCGGCGTAGTAGGCCGGCCGCACCAGCATCTGCTCGATGCCGTAAAAGTGCCCGTTGTCCAGGACGAACACGACGGAGCGCAGCCCGAGCCGGGTGTGGGTGGAGATCTCCTGGCAGGTCTCCTGGAAGGAGCCGTCGCCGACGAACACCATCGGGCGGGCCCCCTCGCGTTCGGGGGCGAGCGCGGCACCGGTGGCCGCGCCGACCGACCAGCCGATGGACAGCCAGCTGACCTGTGACAGGAAGCCGCCCGCGGGCAGGGACAGGTTCATCGAACCGATGAGGGAGAACGCGGCGTCGGAGACGACTGTCCAGCCCTCCCTGGTCTCCTGGTCCAGGAAGTGGTTGACCCGGTCGAACACGCCGTCGTAGGTGAGTCGTTCGGCATGCCGGGACCGTGCGCCGCTGACGCTCAGCGAGGCACGGTACTGCGCCAGTCCGGCGGGGCGGTCGTCCCGCGCTCCCCGGTAGTCGTAGGACTCGGCGTAGTAGTCGGCGGACAGGCCCTCGGAGCCGTAGGCCTTCACCAGCGCGTCCTGGAGGGCGGGCAGCAGGTGGACGAGCTGGACGTCGGGGAAGTAGGAGGTGCCGACGCTGACGCCGCCGTGCGCCGCCATCACCCAGTCGGTGCCGACGCTCTGCTCGCCGCCGAGGTTCTTCGACGTGGACCAGGCACCGAGCCCGATGCGGCAGGTGGCCCAGTCCTTGAAGACCGCGTACACGTCCGGGTGGCTGGCCTTGCCGTTGTACACGCCGTGGAACTCCGGCAGGTCCTCGTCCACGACGGCCTTGGCGCCGACGGTCGTGCAGAACGGCACGCCGGTGGCCTCCACCACGTCGACGAGCTCCCGGCCGAGCCCGTGCCGGGCGATCTCCTCGCCGGCCCATACGATCGGACGGGGCCTGCCGTCCGGGCCGGGGTGCTCCTCGATCAGGGCGAGGACCGCCTGCACGGCGTCCTCCAGCATGACCTGGTTGCGCGCACTGAAGGGCCGTTCGCGGCGGACGATCGGCACCGTCGGCTCGGGGCAGGGCTCGTCCCACAGATCTTCCATGACCTCCAGGTAGACCGGCCTGCGCTCGGAGACGCACGCGGTGAGCGCGGCGTCGATCTGTGCGGGCGCCAGGCCCGGGTGGGAGATGACCTGCGCGTCCACGGTGACCTGCCGGTAGACGTTCAGGTTGCTCTCCGCCCGGGGGCTCATGTGCGAGGTGAGCAGGCCGACGGCACGGAAGTTCTGCCACTGCTCGTACGGCGGGCAGGCGTTCACCGCGATGAGCGGGACCTGCTCGACGTACGCGCCGCCGCAGGAGTTGAGCAGGTTGAACGCGCCCACGCTGTACGTCACCGCCGCCGCGCCCACGCCGTGGATGCGGGCGTAGGCGTCGGCGGCCTGGCCCGCGCCGCCCTCGGTCGGCGTGCCGACCCACTCGATGTCGCCCTCGGCCCGCAGGGTGGTGAGGAACGGGCCGAGGTGGTTGCCGGGGACGCCGAACAGATGGGTGATGCCCAACTCGGCCAGCCGCAGGGCGAGATAGCGTGCGACCGTGCAGGTGGGGGTGATAGCGGTCATGAGGATTCTCCTTCTCGGTCCGGGCCCGGGGCGTCCTGGTGCGGGGCCGGGCCTGCCCTGTCGGTGACCGGCGCGGCCCGGTGGACGGCGAGCGCGGCGCGGACGGCGCTCTCCAGGGCGCCCTCGATCCAGGCGTGCTTGAGGGACGTGTGCTCGCCGGCGAAGTGCACCGGGCCCTCGGGCCGGGAGACGTCCAGGTGGAAGCTGGTCATCTGGTGCGCGGTGTAGATGGCGGCCTCCCCGAAGGCGTACGGGTCGCGGGCCCAGCTCTGGGTGGCGCCCCGGCCGGTGAAGAACACCTCGATGCGCCGGCCGTGCAGGGCCTGGAGGTTGCGCAGGGCGTAGACGTAGCGCTCCGCCTTCGGCAAGGAGTCCCAGCGGGCGGCGTCGTCGGACCAGGAATACGAGGCGAGGACGACGCCGCCCGTGCTGCCCTCGACCGGGTGCGAGGGGTAGTACATGAATCGGTTGGGGTTGTCGGCGGCGGAGCCTCCGCCGACGCAGTGCGTGGCGGGCCGCACGGCGGGACCACGCAGCGGCAGGCTGGCGTCGATCTGCCGCATCTCCTCGGTGACGAGGTTGTCCTTGACCGCGGCGCCGAGCAGCCCGGCCCCCGGTTCGGGCAATGCGGGCACGGACACGGACAGGGACTCGGTGTCCGCTTCGCGCCCCTGCCGGTAGTACTCGTACAGGCCGGGCGCTATGCCGTCCAGTGCGTCGCGCCAGTCGTTCTCGGTCCACTCCCACCAGCGGTGGCTGAACTCGAGCAGCACCTTGGTGGCCTGGTCGTAGTGGGTCTCGATGATGGCGCGCCGCTTCTTGTACGACATCGAGGGGACGATCTCCACGAAGCGCAGGGCGGAGAAGGGGACGGTGACGATCGCCAGGTCCGCCGTCCACAGACGGGGCGGTCCCTGCGGATCGCCCTCGTCGACGGTCTGCACGGCCACGCCCCACCCATCGGGTCCCACCGTCCCGGTCCCCTCGGGGTCGGTGTCGCGGCCGGGGTCGTGGTACTCGAGGCGGATCATGCGCTGCCCGAACCGCACCTCGTCGCGCAGGCCCTGGTACAGGGCGTGCGGCAGGCGCCAACTGCCGCCGGGGATCTCCCAGTAGCGGACGCCGGGGTTGATGTCGCTGCGGCTCAGGAAGCTGTGGAAGAAGGAGAGATGGAGCCGCGAGGACATGTTCTCCAGGGTTCCGACGGCCTCGACGGCCTCGTCACTGAGCCCGGCGTGGTCGCGCAGGAAGGCGCCCATGGAGTAGCCGTCGAAGTCGCGGATCACCCGCGCCCAGCCCTCGACCCACTCGTCGAACGGCTTGTTGACCCGCTTGCCGTCGACGACGTCGGAGTAGTAGTCGCGCACGCTCTCCAGAGCCTCGTCCACCATCCGCACGACGGGGGCGCGGACCTCGTCGTCGGTGAGGTGGAAGCCCTCGTTGATCCGCTCGGGACCGGCGGCGTAGTCGGCGCGCCGTACCTGGACGCGGTTGGCGCGGATCCAGGAGTTGCCGCGCTTGTCGGGTTCGCGGAAGTCCGGGCTGTCGTCGCCGTACGTCCAGGTCCGGCCGGTGAAGGAGGTGTACGTCACCGGGGGGACGGGCACGTCGGGACCGCTGCCGGTGTCGGGATCGATGTCCACGTTGTAGAACTGGCGCCGGCCGAGTCCCAGTTTGTCGATCAGGGCGAGGACGAGCGGGTGGAAGTCGGGCAGGCGCATGGCTCCGGCCTCGGCGTACTGGGCCGGGTCGGCGAAGGGCTGGTGGTGCTTGGTGGTGCGGAACGTCTTGATGCGTCCGCCCACACGGTTGGCGTTCGCCTCGAGGATGGTGACGTCGTGTCCGGCGTCCTTGAGCAGCCGGCCGGCGACGAGGCCGGTGATACCGGCGCCGACGACGAGGATCTTCTTGCGCGGGTGACGGGTGGGCCCGAGGTCGTCCGTGTCGATCAGGGTGTGCAGGTACTCGAGCTTGAGGTCCTTGCCGTCGGGTCCGACGAGGAGGAGTTCACGGGCGAGCCGGAGACAGGTCTGCCAGCGGGCACGGGTGGCGGAGTTGTCCCGTGGAATGTCGGTCATAGCCTGCGATAGTAGATATGCCGAAACGGTTTTCCGGTTCGCCCTCGGTATAAAGTCCTGAAACCGCCGGGGGATCGAGTGGCGCGTTTTCCACTAGCTCAGATTTTCGGCAGGAAAACGGAGGGCCTTTGAGGGCCGGGAGGGGAGGTGGGGGGCAATTGAAAAAACAATTCGCCTCGCGGAATATGGAATTCCTGGGGTGTGGACGTGCCGACTCCGCCTACTGGCCGGGAGGAAATCCGCCAGCCGACGCCCCAGACAACTGGCCTTTCTGGAAGGCGAGTTGGAACACTCGTCCGGTCGAAGTGCGCCTGACCGCTACTGCGGCACCGGCAGCAGGCAGCCCGTCCGGAATCATGGGGCTCGCGCCGGGCCGGTCGCTGTCGGGCACGAGCTCAATCGGACGGTGTGACGGGGGGCCATATGCCGAACCACTGCTCGGCGCCGTAGGCCTGGAAACGCTCGACCTCGATGAAACCGAGCCGTGCCGCGAGACGCATCGAGCGGACGTTGGCGGTCTGGGTGGCGAGCACGACCGGTTCGCCGGGAGCCGCGCCGGCGAACCACTCGAGCACCGCCGCGCACGCCTCGGAGGCGTACCCGTGTCCCCACGCCGTCGGCAGGAAGAGGTAGCCGAGTTCGGCCTTCCCGGCGGCCTGGCGAAGGTGCCCTGTGTCTTTGGTGAGCGTGACCTGGCCGATCATCGCCCCGTCGAGATCGACGGCGAAAAGGCCCGGGCGTCGGCCGGGCACGCCGGGCATCGTGCGCTCGATTTCGTCACGCGGTCGGGGGCCACCGAGGTAGGCGCCCACCTGTGGTGAGGCCAGCAGCTCGATGACCGCGGCACGGTCCCGGGCCTCGGGCTCACGGAGCACGAGCCTCTCGGTCCTGATCGGCGCGGGTGGCCAGGCGACGGGTGCGAGGTCAGTCATGCCGACCAGCACATCAGCGGGTTCGGCGGCGATCAAGACTCGCGGACCGGCCGGCACACCGGCCCGCGTCCCACCCCCCTCACCGACGGGCCGGGCCCCACCAGCCACGCGGGACGAGCAACGGCTTCCGGCTCGGTGACGCGATGTCACCTGCGGTCAGTCCGTACGACCACGTGGGGGCTTGAGTGCTCGTGCTCGTGCACGCGCCTGGTGGCCCCGGCGGCCGGGAGAACGAAGCCATGACGTCCCTCTGGACCCGCTGGGCGAGCACCGGGACATGTTCCCGCACGGTGGCGGGTGGCGAGCGGCGTCGTCGCCCTCCGGTGGCGCGTGGGGCGCCGTGGGGACAGGGCGGCGTCGCGTCGCGGTACCGGTCCGGTGGCGAGGAACGGCCGCAGGCCCGGACCTGTCCTGCCGCCGCTTGCGCCTCGCGCCGGGGTGCGAGCCTTTCCGGCCCGCCGACCGGCTCCTGACACCGCCGGAGGTCCGCGGTCCCTGCGCATCGAGGCCGTCCGCCCCACCGAGCCGTGACCCGGTGGGCTCGGTGGGGCGCCGGACCCGTGGCGGTACCCCGTCCGTCTCAGGACCGGTGGACGATGGTTCCGCCCGTCATGGTCAGTACGACGGGGGCCGTGCCCAGTTCGTCGGCGGGCGCGGTGACGGGGTCGACGGCGAACGCCGTGAGATCCGCCCGGTATCCCGGGGCGACCCGCCCCGCCACGTCCTGTTCGCCGACGGCGAGGGCGGAGTGCGAGGTGTAGCCCTCGAGGGCCATCAGGCCGGTGAGGGCCTGCTCGGCCGTGACCGGTTCGGTCTCCGGCTGCCCGGGCAGTCGGCGCAGGCGGGCGGTGGCCAGTACCTCGCGCGGATCGTAGTGCGCGATGGGCCAGTCCGAGCCGAGCATCAGGGTCGCGCCCGCATCCCGCAGGTCGCGGCAGCGCCAGGCGCGCGCGGCGCGGTCCTCGCCGACGCGCTTCGACCACTCGTCGGAGTGGTCGGCGCGGGTGTACGCAAGATGGGTGGGCTGCATGGAGGCGGTCACGCCCAGGCGGGCGAAACGGGGCAGCTGACTGCTCGGCACCGTCTCGATGTGCTCGATCCGGTGCAGGGCTCGCCGCCCGGGGTCGTCGAGGAGTTCCACGGTGTCGAGGACGTGCCGGACGGCGGCGTCCCCGATGGCGTGGGTGGCGGTGCGCACTCCGGCCCGGGCGAGATGGTGGACGGCCCGGGTGTAGGCGGCGGGGTCAGGCCAGAACGCCTCGGTGCCCTGCCCGTGGCAGTCGGGGTGTTCCAGCCAGGCGGTGCCGCCCTCGACGGTGCCGTCCATGAAGAACTTCACGCCGCCGACCCGCCAGCGCCGTCCGTGTGAGCTCTGCAGTTCGACCAGGTGGTCGAGGTCCTCCCTGTCCGCACCGGGCATGCACCAGGGGAAGATCCGCAGACGCACCGGAAGCTCGCCGTCCTCCTCCATGTCCGTCAGGAGGCCGAGGACCTCGGGGTCCTGGAGGTCCATGACGTGAGCGCCCGTGAGCCCGGTCGCGGCCATGTCGCGCAGCAGGACGAGGAGCCGTTCCCGGCGCACGGCCGCGGTCTCGCGCGGCAGGACGGCGTCCATCAGGCTCATGGCCGCGAACTCGATGAGATGTCCGGTGGGCCGCCCCTCCGGGTCGCACACGACCTGGGCCCGCTGCTCGAAGCGGCGCGGTCCGTCGATGCCCGCGGCGGACAGGGCCGGGCCGCTGGCCAGGGCGGAATGGCCGTCGTAGAGCCGGATGAAGGCGGGCACTCCGGCCAGGGCCGTGTCGATCAGGTCGTGGTGGACCGGTCGGCCCCCGAAGGCGTTGTGGTCCAGTCCGTGGGCGAGTACCCAGTCGCCGCGTCGGGCAGCGCGGGCCGCGGTGGCCAGCGCGGCGCGCAGCGCGTCCAGGTCCTGGCAGTCGGAGAGGTCGAGTCCGGTGGACATCTCGACGCCCAGACAGGGGTGGCTGTGCCCGTCGACCAGGCCGGGCGTGAGGGTGGCCCCGGCCAGGTCGACGATCTCGGTGTCCGCGCCCCGCCAGTCCCGTACGTCTGCCTCGTCGCCGACGGCGACGATGTGGCCCTCCTTGACCGCCACGGTGCTCGCGGAGGACCGGTCCGGGTCGAGGGTGCGGACCCGGGCGCCGGTCAGGATGGTGTCGGCGGCGGAGGACAGGGGCTCGACGGGGTGTGACACGGGTGTGCTTCCTTGCGTAGAGGGATGGTGCGGGCCGCCGGACGAACGGGGGCGGCGGTTTGGGGAGGGATCGGTCAGCGTGCGGCCTCGCCCGCCTCGCCGGGGTCCTGCGCGAAGTGCGCGTACACATCGGGCCGGCTGCGGCGGACGCGGAGCGAGAGGAGGACGCCGAGGACGAAGGAGGCGGGGACCAGCAGTACGAGTACGACGTTCGTGGCGAACGGCGCCCCGGTCATGAGGCCGATCTTGCTGATGACCAGCCACATCGCACCGGCCATCAGCACGGCGGCGGCCACCGGCGCGATCAGGGACCGCCAGCGGCCCTCCTCGTGGCGGATGCGCCGGAAGTAGCGGAGCACGGCCACGGCGGTGACGGCCTGGAGGCCCAGCAGGCCGAGGGCGCCAGGGGTGTTCACCCACAGCAGGAGTTGCCGGTACGGGTCGGCGCCGGCCAGAGCGAAGCCGGCGACCACCAGCAGCGCGAGGACGCTCTGTGCGATGCCCGCCACATAGGGCGAACGGTGTGTGGGGTGCACCTTGCCCAGTGCTTCGGGCAGGACGCCCTCCTGGGCGAGCGCGAGCCCGTAGCGGTTGATCGCGTTGTGGAAGGCGAGCTGCGAGGCGATGATGCTGGTGACGATGAAGACGTGCATGAGGTCGGCCGCCCAGCCGCCGACGTACCGGGTGGTCGCGGTGAAGAACAGCCCCATGGGGTCGGTGGCGACGGCCTTCATGATGTGCGCGCTGCCGAAGGCCTGGATGACGATCCAGACGCTGAAGGCGTAGAAGAGGCCCAGGAAGCCGACGGCGATGTAGGTGGCCCGCGGGATGGTGCGGGCAGGGTCGCGTGCCTCACTGCGGTAGATGGCGGTGGACTCGAAGCCGGTGAAGGCGGCGAACGCGAAGGCGAGTACCGCGCCGGTGCCCGGCACCAGCACGTTGTCCGGTGTGAAGGAGTCCAGCGCGAGGCCCTCGGCTCCGCCGTCGAGCAGGACGCCACCCGCGAGCAGCACGAGCATGCCGGTCTCCGCGAGAAGCAGGACGCCGAGGACCTTGGCGCCGAACTCGATGCTGCGGTAGCCGAGGAACCAGATCACGAGGACACCCGCGAACGCGATCGCGGGCCAGGGCACGTGGACGCCCCACAGGGCCTCGAGCGCGGACTGGGTGCCCGTGGCGAGCAGCCCGTACACGCCGATCTGCATGCCGTTGTACGCCAGGAGCGCGACCGTGGCGGCGCCGAAACCGGCCGGCCGGCCGAGCCCGCGGGTGATGAAGGCGTAGAAGCCGCCGCCGCTGCGGACATGACGTGTCATCGCGGTGAAGCCCACGGCGAACAGGGCGAGCGCGGCACCGGCGAGCAGGTAGCCGATGGGGGCGCCGATGCCGCCCACACCGATGGCGAGGGGCGCCACACCGGCCATCACCGTCAGCGGTGCGGCGGCGGAGACGACGAAGAACGCGATGTCGGCCACGCCGAGACTGGCCCGGCGCAGCCCGGAGGACCGGTCCTGCTCGGCGGTGCCCGCGCGTGGCGGCGCAGCGCCCTCTGGTACTCCCTCGCGGGGTGCGGACTCAACGGCCATGACGCTCGGCCCTTCTTCGACGGGGAAAAGGGGTGGGCGGCGGCCCGGGACTTCCCAGGGGTGGGGAAGGACGGCGAGGCCGCGGCGTAAATCTAAACCGTTTCGGTTTAGGCAATGTAGACGCCCCCCGTAGGATTCGGGAAGACCTCACGTCAGGAGAGCGGAATATGGGGCGGCCGCGGAAGGCTCTGCTCGATCGGGGGCGCATCGGCCGGACGGCGCTCGAACTCGTCGACGAGACCGGTGACTTCACCGTCCCCGAGGTGGCGCGCAGACTCGGAGTGCAGACGGCGTCGGTGTACCACCATGTGGAAGGCCGGGCCGGGGTGATCGAACTGCTGAGGGAGCAGGTGGTCGACGACCTCGACCCCGGCACGCTCGACGAGCGTCCTTGGGACGTCGCTCTCGAAGCATGGGCACGCGCCTACCGCGCCGCGTTCGCGGCCCACCCCCGGGCTATCGCCATGCTGATGACCTCGCCGGTGCGCGCTTCGCGGGTGATCGAGCAGTACGAGCGGGTGGCCGGCCTGCTGCTGGACGCGGGGTTCGCCCCGGAGGCGGTCATGCCGATCATCATCGGCCTGGACAACATCGTTCTCGGTTCTGCGCTGGACATGTCGGCCCCCGAGGTGATGTGGGTGGTCGGGGACGAGGCGCAGGCCCCGCGCCTCGCCCTGGTGCAGGCGGCCACCGGGCCGGCCCGGGCCGACCTGGCCTTCGACCTCACACTGGCGGGGTTCCTGTCCCATTGCCGGGGACTTCTCTCGCCCGGCCGGTCCGCCGCCGACGGGCCGTCCCGGGGCGCGGTCTCCGACCGGGGCTCCAACGGGCCGGCCCGCGAGTGATGCCGGGCCGTGGTGGCCTGTCGCCGGGCCGGTGGGCGACGCGGCAGGCCACCGCGCGGACCCGCGGTGGGTCCGGCGCTCGGCCTGTGCGGGGTGGCTCGCTCGGCCGCGCGGCCGGAGACCGCTGCGGCGGTGGCCGCGACGGGGCTCGCCGCACTCCCTTTCTCCGGGCCCGGTGTGCCGTGGGGAGTGGGTACCACTGCCGGCGTGCCGCGTCGGCGTTCTCGACGCGGATCAGGTTCGAGGACGGCGGGGCTCGTCCCGCGTCGTCCCTGGCGTCCGGTCAGTGGCGCGTCGTCGGTGCCCTCCGGCTTCCGCGGCGGTGCGCTGATCCGGGCGGGGTCCGTGTCGGCCGGGCCCGTGCTCCTCGTCGACCCCGGGCTTCGCCGCGGGGTGGGCCGGAACTGGTCGGCGATGCCTTCCGCGCGCACGGGGGACCGGTCGCGCACCAGGCCCGAGAGACGTCAGACCCGCTCCAGGCGGCGGTGCGGACCACGAGGAAGCTCCGCCTTGATCGTGTCCCCCGGGTGCACCGCGCCGCCCTCCTTCACGATGCTCATGATGCCGGCCTTGCGCACGACGTTCCCGGCTTCGTCGCGGCCGACGACCTGCTTCAGCAGCCCGTCCTGGAAGTTGTCGATCTGCAGGCAGGGATTGCGCAGGCCGGTCACCTCCAGTACGGCGTGGGCGCCGATGCGCAGCAGTGTGCCGGCCGGCAGGCCGAGCAGATCGATTCCGCGGGTGGTGATGTTCTCGCCGAGGTCACCGGGCGCCACCGTGAATCCCTCCGCACCGACCTCGGCGAAGAGCTCCTCGTGGATGAGGTGCACCTGGCGCAGGTTGGGCTGGGTGGGGTCCTGTGCGACCCGCGAGCGGTGCTTGACCGTTACACCGGCGTGCACATCGCCCTCCACGCCGAGCCCCGCGACCAGCGTGATGCTGTCCCGGTTCGGCTTGGTGAACGAGTAGTCACCGTTGCTGCTGACTGCCGTCACTGTGCCGTTCATCCTCGAAACCCCTTCGCCATGACAACGATCAGCCACGACCCTAGCCTTCGGGCTCCAAGGAGCGGCAGGGAACGGTCGATCGCGGCTGAAGCCCCGGGGACTCCGGTCTGCTGACCGCCCGTCGTAGGAGGCAGAGGAACTGCTCCCGTTCCTCTGGTGTGAACGGTTCGAGCATCTGCTCGCTCACCGCCACCACCGCGGGGGCCAGCTGGACGGCCAGTCTCCGGCCCTCCTCGGTGATGCTCACCAGCTTGCGCCTGCGGTCGCTCTCGTCCCGGGTGAGGTGCACCAGCCCCCGTCGTCGCAGCCGTTCGAGAAGCGGCGCCGCGGTCGACTTGTCGAGATGGGCCCGCGCGCCGAGTGTGCCCTGGTCCATGTCTCCATGGGTGTCCAGCAGGCTCAGTACGGTGAACTGCGGCCCTGTGAGGTCTTGATGCACCTGCTCGTACCAGAGACGGGTGTGCACCTGGTTCAACTGGCGTGCGAGAGGCCCCAGTCCGCCGAGCGCGTCCAGGGGAGCGCCCGGGAGCCCGCCCTCCTGCGTCATCGTTCCCGCCTCCGCCGCGATTGATCAGGACGTACACCTACTATACGGGAGCCCGTATGACGTGCGGAATGACCGGGTGACGAGGAGAACGGCAGAGTGGGAGTCGTCGTCGCCGGAGATCGCCGGAGATCGCCGGTGCGCACGGCGACGCCTTCCGTGGCCCTGGCCGTGTGGCCGGGACGCTGCTGGCACCCGCCTGACCCGCGCGCCTCCAGGGGCGGGTGGGGGTGGTGACCGGGCGGGGTGTGACGGTACGGGGCAGTCGCCGCGCGCTGCCCCGATGCCGTGGACCAGTCGAGGGCCGTGAGGCCTTCGGAGAGGCCGGTGACCAGGCGCCGGACCGGCCGCCCGCCGGGGCGCGGATCGACGCGTGCCCGCGGGCCCGTGGGGCGGATGTGTCCCCTTCGTGTGTGTCCCACACGCGAACCCCGCGGCCCGCTGTCCGGACCGGCCGCCTCATGAGCCCGAGCGGCGGCCGTTCACCAGTAGTGGCGGCGTCCGGCGACGGCGTGCCCCATCCCGCCGAGGATCCACAGGATCGCGCCGACGACCACCAGGACGATCCCGATGGTCCACAGGATGGAGATACCGGTGAGGAAGCCGATGACGAGCAGAATGACGCCCAAGATGATCATGATGTCTCCCTGTGTGGGCTGCGCATTTCCTGTGGTGAGACGTTGCTCCGACGAGGTGGGTGGGGCCGGGAGGGAGCGTCGCGGCGGGTCATCTCACACGGCCTTCGCCCGGTTCGGACTCCTCCTCGTCGGGGAGGTGGACGTCGCCGACGGCGATGTTCACCTCGACGACCTCCAGGCCCGTCATCCGCTCCACCGCACTGACCACGTTGGAACGCACGTCACCGGCCACGTCGACGATGGAGACGCCGTACTCGACGACGATGTCCAGGTCCACGGCGGCCTGCCGCTCCCCGACCTCGACGCTCACGCCCCGGGTGACTCCGCCGCCTCCGCCCGGGACCCGGTCACGCATGGCTCCCCAAGCACGGGCCACGCCTGCGCCGAGGCTGTGGACGCCCGGGACCTCGCGGGCGGCCATGGCCGCGATCTTGGCCACCACACCGTCCGCGATGCTGGTTCTCCCACGGGTCTGCGCCGGAACGTCGGCCCCGGTGCGTCCCTTGAGGGCGCTCACGCCGGTGGCGGTGCTGTTCTCCGTCATGCGATCACCTCGATCGGTGGGGTGGGCACCGAGCGATGCCCTGGAAGACCCGCCCGAAGGCCACCGAGCGCCGCACCCGGGACCGGGCGGGAAGGCCGGCGAACGAGGACGAGCCGGAGAGAGGAGGGGGCCTCGTCCGCGCCCGGGAGGGCGTGTCACGGAGCGCGTTCATGTCGCGTCCTCCGTCCCCGGGCCGCACAGCGGGGCCCGGTTCCGTGGTGCGCCGGGAGCGACGTCGACGTAGGAGGCGGCGTACGGGCGAACTCCCGGCTTCCTCCACCGTAACTCCGTCGGCACGCCGATGCGGTGGCGTGCGCCGGCCGGAGCGCTCCGGTGCTGCTCCTGGTCCGCTGCTTCCTTCTCTTCCCGCTCTTCGTCCTTCTGCCCCTCCGTCAGCCGGATGTCCTGGTGTCTCAGGGAGGCTGAGGCCGTGTGCGGCGGGTGGTCCGGCCCACGCGGGTCAGGCCTTCGGCGGCCAGGTGGGCGCAGGTGGCGGCGAGGTCCTCGCCGGGGTCCAGCTCGCCGCGGAGCGTCGATCCGCCGGCGTCCGAGCCGCCTCCCGCGTCACGGTGCCGGAACACGCAGGGCGAGGAGGGCCACGTCGTCGGCACTGCCGGGAGGCAGGCCGGCGAGCACCTGATCGCAGAGGACGTCCAGCGGTTCGTGCGCGAGCGTGAGCGCGTGACGGCGCAGTCGGCGCAGGCCGGTGTCGAGGTCACTGCCGGGGGTCTCGATCAAGCCGTCGGTGTACAGCAGCAGGGTGGAGCCGGGCGGCAGGGGCCGTGTGGCGGTCGGCCGGCTTGTGCCGGGGAGGGGACCGGTGCCGAGGAGGAGCCCCTGACCGGCCTCCAGGTACCGCGCCTGTCCGTCCTGGGTGAGCAGCAGGGGCGGCGGATGCCCGGCGCTGGTCCACTGCAGGGTCCAGGGGCCGCTGTCCGGGTCGCCCACCACCCGGGCGAGCACGAGCGTGGCCAGCGGCACGCTGGTGATCACGGGCATGGCGTCGTCGAGACGGTCGGCGACGGAACCGGGCGGTCCGGTGCGGTCCCAGGCCAGGGAGCGCAGGATGCCGTGCAACTGGGCCATGCCGGCCGCCGCGGTCAGGTCGTGGCCCACGACATCGCCGATGACCAGGGCGAGCGTGCCGTCCTTCAGCTCGAAAGCGTCGTACCAGTCACCGCCCACCTGGGAGCCGGCCGGGGCGGGCTGGTAGCGGGCGGCCAGTCGCAGGCGGCCGGGCTGGGGCAGCGGGGCGAGCAGGTTGCGCTGCATGGCCTCGGCGACGGCGCGCTGGCGGCCGAACCGGCGGGCGTTGTCGATCACCAGGCCGACCCTGCGGCCGATGTCGCGTACGACCTTCAGGTCGTCGGTGTCGAAGGGGTGGGCGGGGTCGGTGCGCACCACCGTCAGGGCCCCGGTGATCCGGTGCTCGGCGCCGAGCGGCACCGTGATGGCGGAGGTCGCGCCGACCGCGCGCAGGAATCCGCTGTGGACGGCGGCCAGGGGGGAGTGGTCCTCGGGCGGGGCCGACGACTCCACCTCGCCCTGGAGCACGGCATCCCCGTCGTTCAGCACCCGGAACAGAGGCGAGGGAGCCGCCTCACCGGCCTCGGGGAGGTGCTCGCGCCAGCCCTCCAGCCCGCTGTCCCGGCCGGCGGGTCCGGTCACCGCCACGCGGTGGATCTCCCCGGAGGCGAGCCGGAGGTCCACCGCCGTCCAGTCGGCGAGGCGTGGAACCAGCAGATGGCCCAGCCGGGCCAGGGCGTCGTCGGTCTCCAGGGTCTGACCGAGTACGTCGGTGATCTCCGCGACCAGGGTCAGCCGCTCCGTCAGGTCCTCGAGGGCGCGTGTGTAGGCGGCCCGTGCCCGCCGCGCGCCGCGCCCCGCCGCGGCATCCGTGAACAGTACGGCCATGCCCGTGACGGAGCCGTGGTCCGTCAGGGGAGAGGCCGACCAGGAGATCGCGACCAGGCGACCGTCGCCCCGCAGGCAGGTGTCGCCCTCCCCGTGCGCCGTGGTCCCCTCGGTCAGGGTGCGCAGCAGCGGGCACTGACCCCGCGGGACCCTGCCGCCGTCCGCCACCCGGTGCAGCAGGTCGTGGACGTCCTGCCCGCGCATCGCCGCGGCGGTGCGGCCCAGCAGCCGCTCGGCCGCCGGGTTGACCGCGAGGATCCGCCCGGTCCGGTCCGCCACGACCAGGGCCGTGCTCAGCCGCTCGACGACCTGCTGCCACAAGCCCGGCTCGGCCGCGGGCCACCGTGGCCCCTCATCTCCCGCGCCCAGCACCGCACCCGCCCTCCTGTCAGGGAAACTCTCGGCAACCCTCGCCGACGACGGTGGGCATCGGCGGACCGACACACCAGTAGCCCAAGGGTCTCTCCACAGCGAGGACGACGCCCGCACCAGCCGGCGTGAGCTCTCCACCGCACACGCCCCCTGCGCACGCTGAACGCCACGGTGTCCGGTTCTCGCCGGTCCGCGGTAAATGCCTGGACTGGGAACCTCCTCTGACGGGACACTTCCGACTTCCGAACCTCCGGGAGTGTGATGGGGACAACCGACACGCGAGGCCCGGCACCGGGCAGGAGCGCGGTCGTTCTGGCACTGCGCCGCTACGGCCGGGAGCTGTTGCGACTACGCAGACTGGCCCTGCCCGCGCTGCTGCTGCCGGCCGTGGGCAACATCGGCATCCGCTACGTCGCCCCCCTGCTGATCGCGAAACTGGCAGGACAGGCCGCCGACGACGGGGGGCTCACCCTCACCTCCGCGCTGCCCTACGTGCTGGGCTTCGGTGTGACGCTGCTGCTCGCCGAGGCCGTGTGGAGGGTCGGGCAGCACTGCCTGAACCGCGTGGACGCCTTCGGCATGGAACACCTGTACGTGAGCGGCATGGACGAACTCCTTGCCAAGGACGCGGCGTTCTTCCACGACAACTTCGCCGGCTCCCTGACCAAACGGGTGCTGAGCTTCGGCAAGCGCTTCGAGGACTTCTTCGACACGGTGACGTACCGGATCGTGGGCAGTCTCGTTCCCCTGGTGTTCGGTGCCGTGGTGCTGTGGAGCTACGAACCCATGCTCGTCGCCGGCCTCCTTGTCATGATCGCACTGACCGTGGTGGCCGCGACACCTCTGATCCGCCGTCGGCAGAGGCTCGTCAACGACCGTGAGGCGGCCATCGCCCGGGTCTCCGGCCACGTCGCCGACAGCCTCATGAACATGGAGACCATCCGGGCGTTCGCGGCCGAGCCCAGGGAGGCGGAAGAGCACCGCAGACGAGTCGCGGACTCCCGGCGCCTGACGCTGAGGTCGTGGGACTACGGCAACCTGCGCGTCGACACCCTGATCGCCCCGATGTCCGTGCTGACCAACGTACTGGGTCTGCTGGTCGCCATCGCCTTCGGTGGCCCGGGTCAGGGGGTGGAGGAGGTCGTCGTCGCCTTCACCTACTACTCCAACGCGACCCAGATCATGTTCGAGTTCAACCAGATCTACCGGCGCCTGGAGAGCTCGATGACCGAGGCCGCGCAGTTCACGGAGCTGCTGCTGGACCCGCCCACCGTGCTCGACCCGACGGAAGCCGAACCGCTCGCACCACGGGACACCGGCATCCGCTTCGAGGCGGTGACCTTCGCCCACGCGGGTGCGAAGCCGATCTTCCAGGGACTCGACCTGGACGTGCCCGCGGGAGCACGGATCGGTCTGGTCGGCAGGTCCGGCGGCGGCAAGACCACCCTCACCCGGCTCCTGCTGCGGATGTCGGACATCGACGACGGCCGCATCCTGATCGGTGGTCAGGACATCAGCCGGCTGCGCCAGTCCGACCTGCGCTCACTGATCGCCTACGTCCCGCAGGAACCCGCCATGTTCCACCGCAGCCTGCGGGACAACATCGCCTTCGCCCGCCCCGGCGCCACCGACGAGGAGATCCACGCGGCGGCCGCGGCCGCGCACGTCACGGAGTTCGCCGACCAACTCCCCGACGGCTTCGCCACCCTGGTGGGGGAGAGGGGAGTCAAACTCTCGGGCGGCCAGCGCCAGCGCGTCGCCCTCGCCAGGGCCATCCTGCGCGACGCCCCGATCCTGCTGCTCGACGAGGCGACCAGCGCGCTGGACTCGGAGAGCGAGGTCCTCGTCCAGGACGCCCTGTGGCGGTTGATGGACGGACGCACGGCCCTCGTGGTCGCCCACCGACTGAGCACCGTCGCCGGCATGGACCGCCTCGTCGTCCTCGACCACGGAAGCGTCGTCGAGCAGGGCAGCCACGAGGAACTGCTCGCGGCGAACGGCGCCTACGCCAAGCTGTGGCAGCACCAGTCGGGAGGCTTCCTCGGCGAGAGCACCGAGTCGGCCCTCGGGCGCCCGGCCTCAGGAGCCGGTCCCGTCGGACTGCCGGTACCGGCGGATCCGGCGCCGGAGGGGAACCGCAGGACGCCGTCGCACGCGCGCACGAGAACCGGGTCCACGTGACCGAGCCGGAGTCCGGACGACGCGGCTGCCCCCCACCGGGCCGGCGTCGTCGAGTTGGTGCAGTACAAGCTCCTCGCCGCGATGGGACCAGGCGCATCCCGCTGAGCGAGACCCCCCGGACGCCGCTCCCCGTCGCGGCAGTGAAAGCATCGGTCCTGGACTGACACAGCCGAGGAGGGGGAGGGCGTGCCCGAAGGGCGAGTGACCTATGAGGTGAGGTACGCCGTGTCTCCGCCGGCCGTCGTCAGCGAGAGGGGAGCTCTTCGCCTCCACCGCGACGCCGACGCCCCTGCCTCGGGCGGGCACCAGTCCGCCCGCGCCTTCCATCTGGTCCCCGACGGGCAGGCTCCCGTGGCCCGGGTGACCACGGAGCGGAACCTGGGCCCGCGCGTGGGCGGGCACCCCGCCGTCTACCGGGTCGAGGACCCGACCGGCACGCTGATCGGACGGATCACCCTGCGGCGTGGCCGTTTCTTCCGTCTCAGCCGTACCCGGTGGACCGTGGAGCCGGCCAACGGTCCTGCCCTGCGCGGGTATCGGGGACGTCTGGTGTGGTGGGCGCTGTGGTGGCCAGTGGGACTGCCCGTCGGCCTGCTGTGGTTGATCACTTCCCTCCTGGGCGAGGGAGACGGCGCGTTCGGCCCTCCCCGCCGTGTCATCTGGAGAGACGGTTTCGGCCGGGCGCACGTCGTCTTCCGCGGCCTGGCCGACGAGTACCGGGTGCTGGTGCCCGGCTGGGACCCGCGCCTGGTCACCGCGCTCGTCGGACTCCATCAGTCGTTCGATCCCTCCGAGGGGGGAGGAGCGCTGGGCTGGTACGAAGCCTGAGACCGGACGGCGTCCGGGCGCACGGAGCCGTTCTCCGGCGAACAGGTCGACGCCGCGACGGGCCGCGCGCCCTCGGCCGACCGGGAGCAGGCCGAGGCAGCCGGCGGCCTGTGCCCACGTCAGCCCGTTGCGATGCCGCCGTACGTCGGACAAGGTCATGGGCATGGAGTTCTTCTGTTACCACCGCGACCGGCCCGATTCCCTCACGCTACGCAACGAGTTGCTGGAAGAGCACTGGTCGTACATGGACCGGTACGCCAAGGAGATGATCGCTCGCGGCCCTGTCTTCGCCGCCGACGGTGACACGCCCCTCGGCAGCGTGCACATCGTCGACCTGCCTGACCCCGCTGCCGCCCGCGCGTTCGCGTTCGACGAGCCCAACTACCAGGCCGGCGCGTACCGTGACGTGCTGCTGCGCCGGTGGCGCAACATGCTGGGACGCACCATGTGGGACTTCCCGGGTGGCCCGGCCGGCGGCAACCGGTATCTGGTCCTCGGCCTCGGCCCGGGCCGGTCCGCCGACCTGGTCCTGCCGTCCGACCGCGACGAGCTGATCGCGTTCGGCCCGCTGCTGTCGGACGACGGTGACACCTGGCTGGGTACAGCGGCGCTGCTCAGGGCCCCGGACCCGGCTGCGGCACGCGCCGTCCTCACCCCCGGCGGGTACTCCGCGATCGAGGTGCACGACTGGGAGTTCGGCGGGCGACGGTCATAGATCCTGTCTGACCGGCGAGCCACGGTCGTTCCGCGACGAGGCGCTCGCGCAGGGCGTTCCGCAGCGTCTGCGCCCGCCGCGTCGATCGGGCGCAGGCCGACACCCTCAGGGAGCCCTGAGCTCGCCCCACCACTCGGTGCCCCTGCCGCCGCCCTCTCTCCGGGCTCTCTGGTCGGCCCGCAGCGGCGATGCCGCGCAACGACGAGACCTTGCCGTCGCTCACGTCGAAGGCGACGGCACCCACGACCCGGTCGTCGAGCACGGCCAGGGCAGCGGGGGAGCCGTTGACCCGCGCGATATGCAGGGCGGGTGAGCCGCCGGCCAGCCGCCGTTTCGCCGGCGTGGGCTTGAAACCGGCCCGCACGTACGAGGCGCGTCGCGGCGCCTCGATTACTGACAGGACTCGGATGTGATGCGGGTCACTTGGTCGACGCCGCTGCTCGGTCGGACACCAGGGTTCAGGCGGGCAGCGCTCCGTGAACGAGCAGGCGCGAACGGTCCGGTGGCCGGCCGCCGGTGAAGTGGAGCGTGACGGCCGCTTCCTTGGAGATCCCAGGCGCGGCGTCGGTGCTTCCTGCCGGCCCGGTTGTCGTCCCGGGCCGGCGTGCCGCCGCGCATGCCCGCCGCGGTGGCGGGTACGACCCTTCCCGTACGGGGCGTGGGAGAAGCGACCCCAGAGCGAGGGGCGTCGGAAGTGATTCGAAAGCTGCAGGCTGTCGCGCTGGACTGTGCCGATCCGGTACGGCTCGCGGAGTTCTACGCGGAGTTGCTCGGCGGGCGGGTGGTCGCGGACCCCGAGGACGCCGACTGGATCGAGGTGCACGGCTTCGAGGGGACGCCGCTGGCCTGCCAGCGGGTGGACGGCTACCGAGCACCCGAATGGCCCGGCCAGGAGCGCCCGCAGCAGCTCCACCTGGACTTCGACGTGGACGACCTCGACGGAGAGGAACAACGGGCACTCGCCCTCGGCGCGACCGTGCTGCAGCGGACGGACCGGATTCGCCCGGGGGCCAATTGGCGGATCTACGCGGACCCGGCCGGCCATCCGTTCTGCCTCTGCCTCCACTGAGTCTGCTGGCCACCGCAGGCATCGAGGTGGGGCGTCAGGGCCGGTCGCCGGGCGGGACTCCGGCCCCGGGGCTGATCGTGTGGACGCAGTTCGGCGACACGGTCCGCACCGGGGCGTCGACGTGCGTGTGGTGCGGTCGGAGCCGGCCGCGCGAGTCCCACCCCGGCCGGGGCGAAGACCGCCGGAGCTGAGCGGTCGTAGCCCAGCCGCGGGCGGAGGCCGGCCGGCGCGAGCGCCAGGAGCAGGAGCGCCTCTTCCGAGCAGGAGCAGGAAGCCGAGCGGGCCGCGCACAAGGCCGGCGGCCGGCTCTCCCGCTTCCGCGCCTGACCGGGGCAAGCCCGCAGCGACCGACCACGCGGGCAAGCCCGGGACGGTCCTGCGCGAGCACTCGTCGCCGGTGCCCGGAAAGCCGGAGAGAGAGGTCAGGCGTCGGGCGACCACGACCCGTGCCAGGCACTGGCCACCGACGACCCACCGGTACGAGCCGTCCTGGCGTGCGCCACGGCCCGTCGGACCGCGCCGCGCCGACCCCTTGTCGCAGCCGCGCCCGCGAGGAGGAGCGGTCAGCCGCGCCACCACGGTTCCCGCACGTACAGGCTTTCCACGCTCGTGCAACCCGCACCGTTGGAGATCTCCTCGGAGTCCAGGTTCCAGCCCACGATGCCGCTCCCCTTGCGGCCCAGCTCGATGAGGCGGTTGCTCTCGGCCCGCGTGCCCGTGACGACCTGGCAGCGGACGATCGAGGTCCACGCCTGCCCGTCGAGCGCCGAGGCGAAGGACAGCACCGGGAGCGCGACGGTGGTCAGGCCCAGGGCCAACCACTGTTCGAGGGCCGCTGCCCGGCGCAGCCAGGGCGACGGCTGGTAGCCGCCACCGTCACGGCGTGATGCGGTTGTCGTCCGCCGCCCCGCTCGGTGCCCGTGCGGCCGCCGTCTGCCGGAGCGGTACTCCACCACCACGCCCTTGCGCAGCGCGTAGGCGGCGAGTCCGGTGCCCAGCCCCCACCAGGGGCCGAAGAAACACGCGTCCACCACCCCCACGGCGATCGGGTTGACGACGGTCAGGGCCGTCCGCTGGAGCGCCCGCAGAATGCCGCCGCCCACCGGCACCGCGCCGCGCGCCGCGAACAGGGCGAACACGATCCGGGAGACGGTGACGGCCAGCACGGAGGCGAGGAGGGGATCGGTGAGCACCATGCCGATCAGGACGTCCGGCCAGTTCGCGGGTTCCATGGCGACGAACACGTCCCGGGCCGCCCCGCCGCCCCCGACCGTGTACGCGACCTTCGTCACCGGAACCGCGAGGACCAGTGCCAGAAGGACCGTGTGCCCAGGGCCGCCCTTGCGGTCGACCGGCCAGGCCGGCTCCGCCTCGTCCCATGCGCCGTTCGTGCCGCCGCCCGAGCCGTCCGAGCCTGTCGTCTTCGCCACGGCACCTACCGGTGGTCGTGGACGGCGCCCGGTCGTCGCCCGAGCGGGCCGGTGACGAGGGCCGGCCGTTCGCGTGCCGCCTCGGCGCACGGCCAGACGTCCGCGAGGGCCCGCCTTTCCTCGATGCCGGCGGGGTGTGTGAAGGCCATGGGCGTTTCCTGCTTCCGGGACGACGGAGACGCCGACGTGTGATCGCCGTACCTGTCCAGCCTCCGTCCCTCTCCCCGCGTCGGCCACCAGCACTGCTCCAGCCGGGGCGGCCGGGCAGCTCGGCCGCGGCATCGCTGAGCAGGGCACGTCCCCCGCGGGACACCATCGGGGTGCTCGGCTCTCCGGTATCCGACCGCGGGGCTTTGGCCCGGAGGACTGAGCGTTCGCCGGCGCAGTGCCGCATGCGGCATGCCGCTCGTTCTTGCTCCTCCAGCCCGCATCGCGCGCATGCACGAGGCGCCGTCCGACGCCTCGCCCCGCACCGACGGTCCCCCGCGGGCCGGTGGCTCGGTCAGTGCGGCACGGTCTGCGGGGCGGTGGCGAGGGGCGCGAGCCGGTAGGCGTTCCCGTGGGTGATCACGCGGCCGGCGGTGGGCGGCGCGAAGTGGGTGCCGAGGACCAGGGTGTCCGTGTCGGCGAGGGAGCCGAGCAGCTCGCGACGCGAGGCCACGGCCAGTTGCGGGTCGATGTCGACGCACGCGCCGATGGCGGGGTGAGCGATCTGGACCGGGTGGTGGATGCAGTCGCCGGTGATCAGCGCCGACTCGCCCCGGCTGGTCAGCTCGACGGCGATGTGGCCGGGAGTGTGGCCGGGCGTGGGCAGCAGGCGCAGGCCCGGGGCGACCTCGACCCCCTCGGCCGGGACGTCGACGAGGTCGAGCAGCCCCGCCTCCTCGACCGGGATCACGGAGTCGCGGAACATCTGCTCGCGCGCCTCCTCCATGGCGTACGTGGCCCAGAACTCCCGCTCGACGCGGGAGGTGACGTAGCGGGCGCCGGGGAAGGTGGGGACCCACTCGCCGTTCACTTCCCGTGTGTTCCAGCCGACGTGGTCGGCGTGCAGGTGGGTGAGGATCACCAGGTCGACGGAGTCCGGCGGGAAACCGGCGGCGGTGAGGCGCTCGAGGAAGTCGGTCCGCAGCTGGTGCCAGGCGGGGTTGGCCCGCTCCTTGCCGTTGCCGACGCCGGTGTCGACGAGTATGCGCAGCCCGCCGACGGTGAGGGCGAAGCTGTGGCTGTCGAGGTGCAGGACGCCGTCGTGGTCGGCGAAGTCGGGGTGCAGCCACTCCTGCTGCTTGACCACGTCCGTGGTGGCGTCCGGCAGCAGCCAGGGTCCGGTCGCCGGCGGCAGAGGGAGCTCGTCGACGCGGTGGACGGTGACATCGCCCACGGTCCAGGAGGGGGTGGCGGTGGTCTCGATGGCCGGTGCGGTGTTCATGGTCTGTCGTCTTCCTTTGTTCTCAGTGGTGTTCAGCTGTGCTCTGTGGTGTTCAGCCGACGGTGTTGTCCGCGGTCGAGTGCCGTGCGCCGGGGCGCGGTGAGTGCCGTCGTCGCCGGGACACGGTGAGTGCTGCCGCCGCCGCGACGGCGAGGAGAGCGGCGGCCAGGGCGTAGGTGAGGGAGGTGGTCCGCAGTCCGAAGCGCTGGGTGGCAGCGCCCGCGGCGATGGCGGGCAGACTCATGGACAGGTAGCTGAGGACGTAGTAGGCGGCCAGGGTCGCGGCGCGGTCCCCTTCGTCGAGCGAGGCGAGCATCATGCGCAGCGCGCCTTGGGAGACGGCGCCGAAGGCGATGCCGGCCAGCGCCGCGCCGCCGTAGACGGCGGTCAGGCCGGCGCCGTGCAGACCGAGCAAGCTGAGGGCCGTGGAGGGGATGACCACCAGGGTCCCGCCGGTGGCGGCGGCGCGTGGCGCGGTCCCGCGCAGCGTCCACACGGTGAGCGTGGCCGTGGCGCTGACGATGAAGAAGACCATCCCGGCGAGCGCGTGCGGGGCGCCGGGGGCGACCAGACGCACGAGCGCCGGTCCGAGGGAGGAGTAGAAGCCGCCCAGTGCCCAGACTGCGGCGACTGCGGCGCCGGCTGCCAGCAGGGCGCGGCGTGCAGAGGGCGGCACGGCGAGCCGCGGACGCAGCGAGCGCAGCGCGCCGGGGTGCGGGCGGGCCGTTTCCGGCGTCCGGACGACCGCGATCGCCTGGGCGGCGAAGAGTGCCGCCAGGAGTACGTACACGGTGGCCGTGGGGGCGGGAAGGTAGCGGACGAGCAGGGTGGAGGCCAGCACGCCGGCCGCCATGCCGGCGACCGGGGCGATGCTGTTGGTCAGGGCCGACCTGCCGGGACGCCGGGGGTCTTCGAGGTCGAGGAGGGCGGCGCCCGCGGCGCTGGTGGCCGCTCCCGTGGCCGCCCCTTGCAGGATGCGCGCGGCGACGAGTGGCCCGGCGCCGTCCGCCGAGGCGAGGAGCAGCATGGAGGCCGCCTCCAGGAGCAGGGCGCCGACCAGGACGGGGCGCCGTCCCAGGTGGTCGGAGAGCGCCCCGACGGTGAGCAGGGCCACCAGCAGTGTCAGGGAGTAGGCGCTGAAGACCACCGTGACGGTCAGGGCGGTGAGACCCCACTGGTCCTGGTAGACGGGGTACAGCGGCGTCGGAGCACTGGAGGCGGCAAGGAGGGAGGCCACGATCGACGCGTCGAGGGCGAAGGAGGCCGCGCGGTTCCCCGCGCGGGCTGCGGAGCAGGGGCGCGGCGCGGCGGCGTCCGACGTGGCGCTGGGCATGGGACTCCTCTCGTTAAAGGCAATTGGTTTGCTTTAAGGAACCGTAGGCTCTACTGTCACTTAAAGCAAACCGTTAGCTTTTGGTGCGGGGTGCTCCCGTCGCTCCACCGATCAGGAGAGAACCTTCATGTCCGCTGCCGAACTCACGCCACCGGAGGCGGCCCTCTGGGCCGACCGCGCCGGACTCCCCCTGCCTGCCGACCGGCACGCCGCGGTGGCCGCCACCGCCGACCACATCCACTCCGTCGTCGCGGTCCTGCGGGAACTGGACTTCGGGGACACCCCGCCTGCCGCCGCCTACCGCGCCGGAGAGGAGAAGAACGATGCAGCCGTATGAGCTGTCCCTCGCCCAGGCCGCTGACGCGATCCGGGCACGGGTGCTGTCCCCCGTCGAGTTGGTGGACTCCGTCCTCGACCGCATCGAGAAGGTCGAGCCGCGTCTGGGGGCCTATGCCGCCGTCACCGCGGAGCAGGCCCGCCGCGCGGCACGCGAGGCGGAGCGCGACGTCGCGGCCGGCCGCCCGCACGGCCCGCTGCACGGCGTCCCCGTGGGACTGAAAGACCTGATCGACGTGGCCGGCGTGGCCACCACGGCCAGCTCCCGGGTCCGTGCCAACCACCGGGCGCAGGCCGACAGCACGGTCGCCGCCCGTCTGGGCGCGGCCGGCGCGGTCCTGGTCGGCAAGACCCACACCCATGAATTCGCCTACGGCCTGACCACCCCGCAGACCAACAACGCCTGGGACCCGGACCGGGTCGCCGGAGGCTCGAGCGGCGGGTCCGCCGTCGCCGTGGCCGCGGGCGCCGCGACCTTCGCGCTGGGCACCGACACCGGCGGTTCGATCCGGGTTCCCTCCGCGCTCAACGGCGTCGTCGGCCTCAAGCCGACCTACGGCCTCGTCCCCCGTCACGGGGTCACGTCCCTGTCCTGGTCGCTGGACCACGTCGGCCCCATCACCCGCACCGTCGAGGACGCCGCCCTGGCCCTGACCGCCTTGGCCGGCCACGACCCCCGCGATCCTGCCTCCCTCGCCGCCTCCGACCCCGGCTACCGGCCGGTCGGTGCCCCGGAACTGACAGGACTGCGCGTCGGCGTACCGCGCAACTACTACTTCGACCACGTCCACCCGGAGGTCGAGGCCGCCGTACGGCGCGCCGTGGCCGAGCTCGAGAGCCTCGGCGCGCACCTCGTCGAGGTCGAGATCCCCATGACGCGCTACATCCAGGCCACCCAGTGGGGCCTGATGGTGCCGGAGGCCACCGCCTACCACGAACGCACCCTGCGCACCGTCCCCGAGCTGTACCAGGCCGACGTGCGCATCCTCCTCGAAGCCGGTGAGCTGATGCCGGCCGGGGACTACCTGCGCGCCCAGCGCTCGCGCACCCTCATGCGGCAGGCCTGGGCGCGCCTGCTGGAGGAGGTCGACGTGATCGCCGCCCCGACGGTCCCGGCCACCGCGGTGAGGGCCGACGACGAGACGATCACCTGGCCGGACGGCACCGTCGAGGGTGTCTCCGACGCCTACGTACGTCTCTCGGCCCCCGCCAACATCACCGGGGTGCCCTCGCTGTCCGTACCGGTCGGCCACGACACGGCAGGCCTGCCCATCGGCATGCAACTGCTCGGCCGACCCCTCGGCGAGCGGGTGCTGCTGCGCGTCGGCCACGCGTACGAGCAGACCCGGCCCGCGCGTCAGCCGGCGGCGGTATGACGAACTGAGCGAGTGGCCCCGGCCGCACCAGCCGGGGCCGGGTGCTGAGGCCGGGCCGGTACTGGAGGCCGGAGGCGAGGTGAACCCTTGAAGCAACATATTGGCTTTAAGCTGGATCCATGAGCCGAAAAGCAATGGTGCGCCCCGGTGGGCGCAGCGCCAGGGTGCAGGCGTCGGTGCACGCCGCCGTGCGCGAACTGGAAGCGGAGGTGGGCCGCGAAGCGCTCACGGTCCCCCTCGTGGCCACCCGCGCCGGAGTCACGCCGTCCACGATCTACCGCCGCTGGGGCGACCTCCAGGAGCTGCTGTCGGACGTGGCCGTCGAGCGCCTGCGGCCCGAGACGGCGCCGCAGGACAAGGGAAGCCTGGGGGCCGACCTGGAGGCCTGGGCCGAGCAGTTCCTGGAGGAGATGTCCGCCCCCACGGGCCGCGCCTACATCCGCGACGCCCTGCTCGGCGACCCGGACGGCAGCAACGCCGGCCAGTGCTCGGCCTACGCGGCCGAGCAGATCGACGTCATCCTCGACCGCGCGGCCGGCCGCGCGGAGAGCACACCCGATGTCGAGACGGTCCTCGACCGTGTCGTCGCTCCCATCATGTACCGCATCCTCTTCCGCCCGGAGGGGCTCGACACCGCGTACGCGCGTCAGCTGGTGGCAGGACTCGCCGGGTCGGCCGATCGCTGACCCGAACGCCTTCGCGGGCGGGATCCCCCACTCCCGAGCGGGACGGTTCCCCGAGGGCCACCGTGGAAGGCGAGGGAACGATCGGGCAGGGTAGGAGGATGCCTGAGACACCCTTGCCCGGCGGTTTCGTCAATGCGGTCGTTCGTGTCGGGGACACGGTGCGCCGCCCGGCCTCGGGTCGCACGCGGTACGTGGGTGATCTGCTGAGGTTGCTCGAAGCCCGTGGCTGGAAGGGTGCTCCGCGGTATCTCGGTGTGGACGAGAAGGGCCGCGAGATCCTCAGTCACCTCGACGGCCATGTGGCATGGGAACCGCGACAACCTGCTGGTGTGACATCGGACGAGAGCCTGGTGACGGTCGCCCGGCTCGTGCGTGAGTTCCACGACCTGACGGCCGGCACCCCACTGGCCGAAGACCAGGAGGTCGTGTGTCACAACGACCTGTCCCCCAAGAACACGGTCTACCGGCTGTGCCGCGGCGAGCTTCGGCCGGCCGCGTTCATCGACTGGGACCTCGCTGCGCCGGGTGCGCGGATCCACGACATCGCCCATGTCTGCTGGCAGTACCTCGGTCTGGGCCCTGGTGTCACCGACGTCGGGGAAGCAGCCCGGCGCATGAGGCTGATCGTCGACCGGTACGGGTTGCCGGACCGGCGCCGACTCGTGTCCACGATCCTGTGGTGGCAGGACCGGTGCCGGCGCGGCATCGAGGCCCAGGCCGACGCGGGTGACGTCGCCATGGCCCGGCTCCGTGACGCGGGGGTGGTGCGGGAGGTTCAGATGGCCTGGCAGTGGGTCTGCGACCATCAGGACGTGTTGGAACGCTCAGTGCGGTGAACGCGTCGTCGATGTCGAAACCAGCAGGCCGATGGAGACCGGCGCCTTCTCCGCCCGAAGGGCGACGGCCGGGGCCCCTTCGGCGGCGCCCGTCCGCGGCTCCCTGGCCCACGCGACACGGTTCGCGCGCGGGACACGGTGACCCGTGCCGTCGATCCCTGACGGGCGCGCGTTCGTGTCACCGACCCTTGGAACACGAGGCGCCGGAAGGTTCGGGACATGACGGTATCCTGCGCCGTTATGATCACTGCGCGCGAACTCAACCGGGCGTCCCTCAGCCGCCAACTGCTGCTGGAACGTGAGCCGCTGACCGTCCCCGACGCGGTCCGGCGCGTGGTCGCGCTCCAGGCGCAGCATCCGGCCTCGCCGTACGTCGCGCTGTGGAACCGGGTCACCAGGTTCGCTCCGGCCGAGCTCGACGCCGCCTTCGCCGGACGCGCGGTGGTCAAGGCGACCCTCATGCGGATCACCCTGCACGCCGTGCATGCCGGGGATTATCCGGTGTTGCGCGCGGCGATGCAGCCCACCCTGTACGCCTCCCGGCTCGGCTTCCGCTTCGCCGAGGCAGGACTGACCCCGGCGGACGCCGAGGAACTGGTGCCGGAACTGCTGGCCTTCGCCCGCCGGCCGCGGAGCTCGGCAGAGATGCAGGAGTGGGTCGGGGAACGGCTCGGTGCCGACAAGAAGGACGGGGCGTGGTGGGGGCTGAAGGCGTTCGCGCCGCTGCACCACGCACCGACGGGCGGGCCGTGGTCATTCGGCCTCCGGCCGTCCTTCGTCGCGGCGGAGACCGGGACCGTCCCCGCAGGACGGGCGGTGGATCCGCAGGCGCTGCAGACCCTGATCCTCCGCTACCTGGCGGGATTCGGGCCCGCGTCGGTGGCGGACGTGGCGCAGTTCGCCATGGTGCGGCGGGCACCCGTCCGCGAGGCGCTGTGCGCTCTGGACGGCGCCGTCGAGCAGGTACAGGGACCGGACGGCAGCACGCTGTTCGACCTCCCGGACGCTCCCCGGCCGCCCGCGGACACTCCCGCGCCGCCCCGGCTCATGGCGATGTGGGACAGCATTCTGCTGGCTCATGCCGACCGCAGTCGGGTGATACCCCCGGCCTACCGCCCCCTGGTGATCCGCAGGAACGGAGACGTCTTGCCCACGTTGCTGGTGGACGGCCATGTCGCCGGTGTGTGGCGCCCGGTGGACGGCGGCGTCGAGGCCACGGCCTTCCACTCCCTGTCACCCGCCACCTGGGACGGACTCGCCGCGGAGGCCCAGTCCCTGAGAGCGCTCCTCGGCGACCGCGAGGCGGAGTTCTACAGCCGCTACCACCACTGGTGGGCGAAGCTTCCCGAGAGCGAAGTGCGGATGCTGTGACCGGCGGCACCACGCAGGGGCGGCGCGCTGGACGTCGGTTACACCTACGGCGGCCGGCAGCGCTCCGTGCAGGAGTTCCTCGACCGCTTCATCTGTCGTCCTGCGCGACAACGAGGTCGTGGGCGAGCAGTACTTCTCCGTCCACAACGTGGCGAGCCGGTTCAACTCCTGGTCGGTGGGCGAGACGGTGACCGCCACAGCCGTCGGCCTCGCCGTCGCCGAGGGAGGCATCGGCTCCCTGGGCGACCCGGTCACCAAGTACGTCCCCGAGCAAGGGGCCGGCGTACGGCGATGTCTCCGTCCGCGAGGTCCACCGCATGTCGTCCGGCGGCGACTGGCCCGGGCGCAACGAGGACTGCTCCGACCCCGCTGCCGGCATCGTCAAGGCTTCCATCCAGATGGCGTTCGGCGCCCGGATGACCGAGATGGCCAAGGAGACCGAGTCCATCGCCGCGTTCCGTGCGACAGCCGACCACCTTAACGGGAGGTGACCGCACTCCCGGCGCCCGGCGGTCTGCAGGCGTGCAGGCACCCACCGCACCTGTCTGGTGAACCCGGGCTCCGGCCACGTCGTGCCCGGAGCCACTGGAACGGGTCGCCCAGAGGTTGATCGCCCCCTCCATGCCCAACCAATCCGCGCCCGCCCCAACCTGAATCCGGCCAAAGGGTCCGTTGTCATGGACATCTTGGCATTCGGCGGGCACACTTCCTGGTCAGTGATTGCTCACCGCATCGGGAGACCGGCATCCGGAATGACCAACGCTCCGCTCTGAGCGGCTCCGGAAGGTAATCCGGAACACCGGTCGCCACCGGACCGAGGAGATGAGACTTTGAGGAAACTCCGCGCGCTCTGCGTCGCCGCAGCCGCCCTTGTTCCAGTGGTCGTCGGAGCATCGCCGGCGCAGGCTGCCGACTATGACATCGCCACGCCGGGGTCCCTGCCTTCCGACGCCATATGCATGTCCGTCACGAGCGGGAACGGTTGCTTCAGGAAATACGGTGATCAGTTCTGGGTCCGGAACTGGGATTCCCCCACGCTCGGCCTCGAAGTGCGGTGGCAGAACGAACTGTGGGACGGCCAGCGGTGGCTGACCTACCGCACGGGCACCTGCACCGCCTACACACTGGACACCGGGCAGTGGGGAGTCTGCAACAAGGACTTCTACGAGAACACCAGCACCAACGCCTATGGAGACCAGGGCAGCAGGGTGCGGTGGCAGATCGTGACGGGCACGACCTTCGGGGCCTGGTCCTCGTGGCACTTGAACAACCAATGAGCGCTTCCCGAGTCCGGGCCGTGGCCGGGTTGCCGGTGCCGTAGGACGTCGGCCTGACACGAGGCAACCCACAGACCTGGGCGGAAGTTCATTGGACCGTTGCTGCCGTCGGTAGGTCCGGCCCGGACCTGAGTCGGGACGCGGGCTTCTTCCAGGTACTGCTGGAAGACGCGATCGCCGAGGCGCCCGCCGGGGCGAGATCGCATGCGGTGACGATGGTTCCGCGCGGGCAGCAATCCGTTTGGCGGACCATCGCGACCACTGCTACGTTTCCGGAGGCCGTGGTGGAGAGCGAGGAGGTGGTACCCGTGAACGCAGTATCGACATGGGTGCTCCCCTCCGGGGTCACGGTCGGGCGATAGGTCGTCCGGGAGCGCCGTTCATGAGCACTCCCGAAAGGCACGACCATGCACTTCACCACTGAACAACGCCTCGACGACGGCGTCCTCGAGCGCGCGTTCACCCTCGGCGAGATCCCCGGCATCCTGTGGACGCCCACCCCCACGCCCACGCCCGCGTCCGCACCGGTGCCGCTGGTCCTGCTCGGCCACCCCCCGCTCGGACTGCGCGCCATGTACCCCCGACTGGTGGGACGGGCCCGACAGGCCGTGGCGGATGGCTTCGCCGCGGCCACCATCGAGCTCCCCGGGAGCGGTGACCGGCCCCGTTGGGCCGCCGTCGAGCAGGCCCGCGCCGACCTGCGCCGGGCTGTGGAGGCCGGCGAACCGGTCGATGAGGAGACCGTCGACGCCCTCGTCCTCCCGCTCGTCGAGAAGTCGGTCCCGGAATGGCAGGCCGCCCTGGACGCCCTCCTGTCGCTGCCCGAGATCGGCGGCCCGGTCGGATACTCGGGAGGAGTGATCTCCATAGGCATCCGGCTCGCGGTGGTCGAGCCGCGCATCTCGGCCGCCGTTCTGTTCGCCGGGAGTCTCGTGCCCGCCGCCATGTTCGAGGAGGCCCGCCAGGTCACCGTTCCGCTGCACGTGCTGCTGCAGTGGGACGACGCAGGGAATGACCGGCAGGCGGCGCTGGACCTCTTCGACGCCTTCGGCTCCAAGGAGAAGACGCTGCACGCCACCATGGGCGGGCACACCGGCGTCCCGCAGTTCGCGGGGGACGCCGCGGCCCGGTTCTTCGCCCGGCACCTGAAGTAGGACCGGGTGTCCGCCGCGGGAACTCCTCGGCGGGGCAGGCTTCGCAGTCCCGGCGGGGTCGCAGACGACCGCAGGGCGCCGCCAGCACCACCATGCCGTCGGCCCCGCACTGATCGCCGTGCTCGACGCGGGCGTCCCCCGGCGGCCTGCCGGTCGGTCCTTCCGCGACTGCGACGCCTGGCCTGACGGTCGTCGGCCTGCGTCCTGCGGGCCCGTCGGAGAGGAGTATCACGTCATGCGGTGGTAGGAAGGAGTCAGGTGCGGTCCCGAGCCTCAGGAGCGGTGGATGAGCGCGGACGGTCGCGGTTCCGATGTCGTGGAGGTCGTGCTCGGGGCGGATGGCCGGGCGGGCGGTGGAGAGGAGGAGTTGCGGGCGGGTCTCGCCGAGCGGCCCCGCCGTATCCCGCACCGCTACGGGTACGACGCGGCGGGATCGCAGCTGTTCGAGGAGATCAGCCGCTTGCCCGCCTACTACCCACCCCGATCGGAACGCAAGCTGCTGCGGGCCCACGGGAGCGAGATGGTGCGTCTGTCGGGCGCCACCGAACTCGTGGACCTCGGAGCCGGCAGCGCGGAGAAGTCGGAGATCCTGCTGGCGGCCATGGACGAGAACGGGGTCCTTCGCGGCTACACGGGGATCGATGTGAGCCGCCACCCGCTGCGGGCAGCCGCCCGGCGCCTCAGGGGCCGGTGGCCGACAGCCCGTGTCACTCTCGTGCACGGGGACTTCGCCACCGCTCTGCCGTGGCTCCATGGCGGAGGGACGGGGCGTCTCATGGCGATGCTCGGCAGCACCTTCGGTTGTCTGACGCCGCCCGAGCGGGTCGCCTTCCTGCGCGCCCTGCGGGCCTGCTGCGGGCCGCGCGACCACGTGCTGCTCTGCACCGACCTCTTCCAGCCGGTGGACACCGTGCGCCGGGCGTACCAGGCCGGGTACTCGGGGGACAGGCCGGTGCGCCGGCTGTTCGCCCTCAACACGCTGACTCACCTCAACAGGCGGTACGGGGCCGATTTCGACCCGGACTGCTTCGAACCGGAAGCGGTCTACGACGTTCCCCTCCGGCAGGTACGGGGTGAGCTGCGTAGCACCAGGCGACAGCAGGTGGCCGTCCCGCGTCTCGGCCTGACCCTTGCCTTCGCCGAGGGCGAGACACTCGTCCACGATGTGCTGCACAAATTCAAGCTGAGCGAACTGGTGCGTGAGCTGGAATCCTTCGGTTTCCGACACCGCCGGCACTGGGTGGAGGAGGAATGCCAGTACGCGGCCGTACTGCTGAACTGAGACCACCGGTGGTCACTCGGGACCGAGGACGGCCGGACTCCCGGTGCGGCAGCCCGAGGACGACGAGGAGGCGGCGCAGGGAAGCGTCATCCAGGGCATTGACACACCAGGGCCGCAGGACCGCTTCCGTGATTCCGTGACACCTGCAACTCTCGTGGAATCGACGGCAGTTCGATGCCCCTTTGCTCGACCAGGGCTTTACGCTGCTGCGATGTGGATCCGCCCCCTCGCAGTCGACGCGCTGATCGCAGCGGCGCTGACCGGTGTGGCGTTGCTGCTGGGACCGGAGGCCGCGCGCCAGGGGCAGAATCCGCTCGACGCGACCGCCTACGCGCTGGTGGTCCTGGTCCACCTGCCGCTCGTGCTCCGCGGCAGGTCCCCTGTCGTGGTCTGCTGCCTCGTGCACGCGACCTGGCTGGTGTACGTCACCGCCGGCTACTGGGCCGTGGTGTGCAGCTTCGGCCCCATGCTCGCCGTCTACACCGTCGCCTCCCTGCGAGCACTGCGCGTCTCCGTCCCCTGCGCCGCGCTGATGGGCGGGGTCTGGATCTATGCGGGCGCGGTGAGCCACACGGACTCCTGGCCGTCCGTCGTCGGGCAGGCCGTGGTCTATCCGGCCGTGCTGTGGCGGTTCGGTGTCATCGCCCGCCGCTCGGCCGAGCTGACCCGGCAGCTGCGCCGGGAACAGGCCGAGCGGGCCCGTCGGGAGGTGGCAGAGGAGCGTGGCCGGATCGCCCGCGAACTGCACGATGTGGTCGCCCACCACATGTCCGTGATTTCCGTGCAGACCGGTCTCGCGCGGTTCGTCTTCGACACCGACCGACAGACCGCGCGTACCGCTCTCGACACCATCGACGCCACCGGCAGGGAGGCTCTCGACGAGCTGCGCCGCATGCTCATGGTGCTGCGCGCCGCCGACGACGGTGCGCCGGTAGGCCCGATGCCGGGGCTGGCCCGCCTCGACGAGATGGCCGAACGCGTCCGCGCCGGCGGGGTCCCGGTCATCCTGACCATCGAGGGCACCCCGCGCCCGCTCGCCCCCGGCGTGGAACTGTGCGCCTACCGGGTGGTGCAGGAGGCGCTCACCAACGTTCTGAAACACGCGCCCGGCGCGCATGCGGAGGTACATCTGAGGTATGAACCGCATCACGTGACTGTTTCGGTCACGGACGACGGCGAGGGGGTGATTCCGGACAGAGTCCGCACCGGCGGCGGGCACGGCTTGCCGGGCATGCGCGAGCGGGCCAAGCTCTACGGCGGGCAGATCAGCATCGGCCCGCAGGAGCAAGGTGGCTTCGCCGTGCGGCTGACCCTGCCGACCTCCGCGCGGGCCGCAGGGCGGGGGGACGACGCCACCACATGACCACCGTGCTCGTCGTTGACGACCAGTTCCTCATCCGGGCAGGACTGGTGGGCCTGCTGCGCGCCGCGCCTGGCATCAAGGTGCTCGGCGAGGCCAGCGACGGCGCGGAAGCCGTGGCACTCGCCGCCGAGACCGCCCCCGAGGTGATCCTGATGGACATCCGGATGCCCGGCATGAACGGTATCGAGGCCACTGAACGCATCCTCGCCGAGGCCTCCGACCCGCCGCCCCGCATCCTGGTGCTGACCACCTTCGACCTCGATGAGTACGTCTATGGGGCGCTGCGCGCCGGAGCGTCCGGTTTCCTGCTCAAGGACTCCGGCCCGGAACGGCTGCTTGCCGCGGTGACCGCGGTCGCCGGTGGCGATGCGCTCTTCGCACCCAGTGTCACCCGCCGGCTGGTCGAGGCGTACGCCCGCCAGTCCGCGTGCGAACGGCTCGCAGACCTGGATGTGCTGACATCCCGGGAACTGGAGGTCCTGAAGCTGATCGCACGCGGCTTGTCCAACCCGGAGATCGCCGACCTCCTCTCCATCAGCGAGGCGACCGTCAAGACCCACCTGAACCGCACGATGACCAAACTGGACCTGGACAGCAGGGCACAGGCCGTGGTGGCGGCGTACGAATCGGGGCTCGTGACTCCGGGCGGTTAGCGGCCGGATGCCGGCGCTCACCGCACCGGCCGCCGCAGCGGTACCGTCCGCTGCCGTCGCCTGCCCGACCACCCCTGTCGACGACGTCGAGTACGGGGCCACGCACGTCCGTGCCACCCTGACCTGGCACGCCCGGTCGGTCGGGTTTCACGGGCACGTCCGGGCCGTCGCCGCCAGTGGCTGCCGCGGGGCGTGGGCCGGCACGTACGACGCTGCCGACGCCCCGTTGGACGCCAGGAGCACCAGCACGCTGTGCGACGGGGTGAAGTCGATCGACTTCGCGGTTCCTGCGGATGTTCCCGGTGGGGCCGCGCAGTTCCTCGTCTGTCTTGACGACGAGAACGCCGAGCCGCGCAAGTGCGTGCGCTACGAACGCCCTTGACGGCCGTCGTCCGCTTTCCTGCCGGTTTCACCCGGCAGGAAAGCGGGGTGGACACGACGCACCGTGTGGCCGGGGCGCGGCAGGACGACGGTCCGGGGGGATCGGTAGGGCCCTTCGCGGGGCGACCGTGGACGGCCGTTGCTCACCGCCGTGAGAACACTGACCGGGGGGAGACGGTCAGCGCATGCGGAGCTGCGCGGCCCGGGCAGCCGGCGTCCGGGAGGTTCCGGTCAGGCTCGCCACGGCGGTCTCGAGCTCCGAGGCCGGGGTAAGTCCCGGGTCAGGGCCGGAGGTCTGCGGCTGTGGCACTTCTCAGAAAGGGGGTGTATCGGTCCAGCACGTTGAGAGCCGTGTCGGGGTCGGGCTCGGCGTCGAGTTCTTCGTCGTCCTCGTAGGGGACCAGGCGCACGGCGGCCGCGACCGTGTCCCGATTCCAGGTGCCCGCGCGAACCGAGGCCAGGAGGGCGACCAGTGCGTCGCGGTCGCTCTCTCCTTCGGCGACCTCGCCCAGGGCGATGTCCGCTTCGCCCAGGAGGTGCTGGTCGTCGATGACGTTGGCGAGGACGAGACCCGGGGCGCCGACGGCAGGCGTCCAGGAGGTTCCGTTCCAGCGGGCCGCTCCGCTCAGGGCCAGATCCTCCTCGGAGGCGAAAGGCTCCGGGAGTTTCGCGAGTTCCAGCGCGGCGCGGACGTCCTCGTGGGGCAGCTGAACGCCGTACTCGTCGCGATCGCGCGTCACCAGCACAGGCGCAGTCCCGGCCAGGTCGAGCACGAACGAGCTGCCGCCGCCGTCGTCGTGGACGGCCCGCTCGGCCCCGGGCTCGTACCTGGGAGGCAGGTCCATCACCGCGGAGAACGCCGCGTTGAAGGCCAGCCCCGCCGCGATGCGGCTGGGCGAAGGGATCAATGACCAGTCCTTGTGCGCACTCATAACGCAGATCGTCCCACCACCCACTGACAGTTCCACCGGCCAGGGTGCGGCCTGTGCCCACCCGGCTGTGCCGGGCTCTGACCGTGGGGGCCGCCGGCCCTGGCAAGACGCCACGTCGCTGGCCGACTCCACCCGTACCCACTACGCGTCTGACAACGGCACACCCGGAGCAACGGCGACTGATCCAAACGAAGCCGCCCACCGCCTGGCCGTGCTACGTGAGGTCGGCGTGTGGTGCTGTGCGCACCATGCGGTTCACATCAAGGCGCGCCCACGCTCGGTCGGGTGATGACACCGGATCGGCGCAACCCTCCCGGCCGGCTGGTCGTGGTGCCTACCCGAACCCGATCAATGAGGCGCACGTGCGCGGCCGGGCATGGTCGTCGTCGATGTCGTGGCCGCGGACGATGCGACCGCCGTGGCCTTCCAGGAGGCGCTCGCCGGGCGGTGGGGAACCGCGGGCTGCCGACCGGACGGACCCGGCCACCCGGTGAGCCGGGGTGCGGCTGGGGCCGACACAGCCGTTCCGCTCACACCATGTCCTGTGCGGGGAGGCGTGCGAGTCGCTCGCGGCAGCACACGACCGTGGCTGGAAACGGGGCATCAGCCCATGGAGAACTTGGCGACGTACGCGTCGAAGGGCTCGATGCCGACTTCCGCACGGAGTTCGTCGACGCGCTCGGGCTCTTCACAGGGCCACGGAACCGGTGCCCCGTCCTTCACTCCGGCGATCTGAGTGCCGTAGACCTGCTTACGGCCCTCATTGACGAGCGTGCGGTCGCGCAGAAAGGCCAGCTCGCGGGGGCTGGCCGAGCCTGCCACCACCGCCTGCCGCATCAACTGGAGGGCACGGCGCTGAACGTCGAGCTGTCGGTCGGCGTGCTGGGCGATCAGCCATGCCGCGCGTGCGGCCTCTTCACCGACGAGTTTCTCCGTCGGCCAGCCGTACTCGTCCATGATCTCACCGAGCCGGTCACCGTGCCGGGCGGTCAGCCGTCGCCAGGCCAGTTGCTCGGCGGGGTCGTCGCTGTTCGCGTGGACAGCGGACTGGTGATCGGCCGCAGCCATGTCCGTGAGTTCCGCCGCCAGCGCGGCAATATCGTGCACCCCTTCCAACCCCCAGGTGAATCTGAGCTTTTGTGTCCGCCCACCAGCGTAGAGGCGCAAAGCGGACGTAAAGATCATTCCGGAGAACGGTGACAGTCGCCCCCTCGCACGGGGATAATGGACCTACCCCGGAGGTCAGGACCGCGCGGCGAACCGATACGCCCCCGCAGTGCTGGAGGTGCCTCCCCGTGCGGTGGTAGTGCTCACAGGAAGCAGTGCCTCCGGAACTCCCCGACTCCGGTCAGACAGTCATGACGGAACCGGCGAGGGCCCCGATGGCCACGCAGGGGCCGAAGAAGACGTGAGCGCGGCGGGGGCGGCAGCCGCGATCCGCGTCACTCCGACACCACGCCGACGACGACACCAGCAGCTGCCGCCCGGCTCAGGTGTCGTCCCCCTACTCCAGCAAGGGCGCTTCCGTGTCAGCGAACCTGGTCGCTCTTCGGTCCGATGCCTTCGATCCTGGTCGGAGTTCCGTCCGGGGTGAACGAGTGGCGGAAGGTGAAGGCGTGCGGCGCGGAGCCGTGGGCGTGGAGGTGCTCCAGCCTGGAAACCCCGTCCTGCCAGGTGGGTATCACGCCGTCGGAGACCCACCAGAACACGTAATTCGGGTGTCCTGTCCTCTCGAACCAGTCGTGACGCCTGTTCAGCGCCTGACGGTGCAGGCCGGTGTAGACGGCGTCGAAGGCGGGGCGCAGGTCGGTCCAGAGAGAGAGGGTCGTGGCCAGGGCGGTGGTATCCGGCGTACGGCCCTTGCCGTACCAGGCCGGTACGACGAATTCTCCCCACGCACCCCAGTCCGCGCCGAAGAGCGCGCCCCGGTCGCCGTCTGCCGCTTCAGCACGCGCGAGGTATCCGGGGTGCTGACTGATCCTCCGGTAGACGGCCTCGCCAATGTCGTAGAACTCGCTCGTGAGAGGTGTGGGATCGGCGAGAGGCGATTTCAGGACGCCGAATGTGTACAGAGCAAGATGGGGCATGCGTCTCTCCCTGGTCGGGGGTGCCTGGTGTGGACCCGGTCCGGTGGCTTGCCCATGGGGGCGAGGATCCATGGGGTGCGACCGACGCATCCCGTTGTGGGTGGCTCAGCCTGAAGAAGCCCCCTGTGCGACCGTGGGCAACCGCCGAAGACCAGGTGAAGGTAGCTGCCTCTGCGGGCCATGTCGAAGTTGCGTTTTCCCCGTCCAAGTGGCCTCCTGAACAGGCCCTTGGGTGGGTTTCCGTGCTGGAGGCGGTGTTGCACATGGGCGCGGGACAAGACATCCGCAGCATTGATGTCCCGCGTGGGGAAAATCGGAGCGTTCAGTCTTCCGAGTGGCGAAAGGGGGTGATCCTCCACGTGAGGAACGAGCGCCTGGCCCACCTGGACCACCCCGCGGTGAAGCCGCCGTCAGCGGCGACCACGGCCCCCGTGATGAAACTGGAGCGTGGTAGGGCGAGGAAGCACAGGACCTCGGCGATCTCCAGAGCACCCTTCGACGCGCTGCAGGCGGCACCTTCGGGCAGGGCGACGGTGCAGGCGTAGGAGCCGGTGCTGACGATGGCTCCGCCGCCGCTTGCCTTCATGGCCCGGAAGGCTTCGCGGGTGCAGAAGAAGGAGCCGCGGGCGTTGACCGCCATCACGGCGTCCCAGTCCTCGGCTCCATCCACGCCACCCGGCGCCAGGTCCAATCCTGGCCCCACCACTACTGAGCCGACGCACACGGTGATCGGCGGCAATGGCGCCGGCGATCTTCAGAAAGCCTGAAGCCGTTCGTACCAAGGCGTTCGTGATCCTGGACGGCACCCTCCTGCCGATCGAAGAACCGCTGCCTGGCCGAGCAGGCAGCGGCGGCCTCGAAGAGCCGGCGACTCCTGACTCCTGCGGGAGCTCCGCTGCGGCACCAACCGCATCACCGCGATCATCCAGGCCGTACTCGTCCTCCGACACGGGTCAGCGTGAGGCCGGCACAGGCTCGGACGCTGCCCCTGCTCAGGAAGCGGAGTCGGCGAGGAGCGTCAGCCCTGCCAGTAGTCCCGCGTAGGCCAGGACCAGCAGCAGACTGAAGAAGACCAGTATCCAACCGGTCACGATACCGAGCAGCGCGACACCGCGGTCGCGGCCGCCCAGGCGCTTGCCCCGACGGCGGCCGAGGTGCCCAGCGGGGATCGCGACGACTCCCGACGCGAATACCAGGAACGTGTAGAACCCGCCGTACATCAGCCAGAACATCGGCGTCAGGAAGATGCCCGCGATCAGACCGGCGCCCAGAAAGGCGGCCCAGATGCTGATCCGAGCAGGCGTGTTGCGAGGAGCGCTTGCCGCATCGATGTCCTGAGAAGCTGTGGTCACGTTCGTTTCCCCCTGGCTGGTCCCGGCGAGCCACTCTACGAGAACGGCCTGTCTGAGCCACCCACGGCATCCCCCACCACGTCATCCCGCGCCTCGGTTGCGAGCTCCCCACCACGGGTGCCCACATCGCCCGCATGAACGGACCACAAGACCCCCGCAGCCTGGGCAAGGACAAGGACTCCGGCGGACCGTGTGAGGCCGCCGAGGGCCAGGCAGGTGGCCCGTGGGGTCCGTACTTCCGGCTAACCGGGCAGGGCGGTCCGGCGGTCGTCAGGGGGCGGTCAGCTGTCCGCGGGACGGGAGAGCGCGTGCGAACTGGTCGAGGATGTGAGCCAGTTGCCGCTCGTCGTCGAGGTCGAGGGTCCTTGCGCCGTCCGGGGCGGTCGTGATGTGCCGGTCCAGGACGAACCGGCCCTGGCAGACCTGGGCGCCGAGCGCGGTGAGCACCGGGCGCAGGGCGTAGTCGAGGGCGAGGACGTGGGCCGGGCTGCCGCCGGTGGCCAGGGGGAGCACAGGTTTCCCGGTGAAGGCGTGCTGGGGCAGCAGGTCGAGGAAGGTCTTGAGCAGGCCTGAGTAGGCGGCCTTGTAGATGGGGGTGGCCACGACGAGCGCGTCGGCCTCGGCGACCAGGCTCACGGCGCGGGCGAGGGACGCGTCGTGGGTGTCCGCGGTGAGCAGCGGGGCCGCGGGCAGGTCGCGCAGGGCGAGCACGTGCGTCCGGTGGCCGCGGGCCCGCAGGCCCGCGGCGGTGTGCTCGGCCAGGACGGCGGTACGGGACGTACCGGACGGGCTGCCGGCCAGGGCGAGGACGGTGGCCACGAGAACTCCTCGAGAGCCCCTGGAGACTCAGGGGCTCGGTGGTGGAGGGGCGGTTGGGCGGAGGTCCGCCCGTCCGGCGTCAGCGCGGGCTGTCGGGCATGCCGTAGGCGTCGGCGATCAGCTCGGTGGAGCGCAGCCGGGCCTGGACGGAGTGGCCGACGCTGCCGATCATGAGCTCGTCGGCGCCGGAGTCCCGCTGGACCTGGTCCAGGTGGGCGGTGACCTGCTCGGGGGTGCCGTGCGGCACGTGGTCCAGCCAGCTGTCGACGGCCTGGCGTTCCTGGGCGTCGTAGGTGTAGGCGTCCACCTCCTCGGGGGACGGCAGCAGGTAGGACTTGCGCTGGAACATGCGGAGCATGGCGTGCGCGAGGGTGCCGGCCTGGCGGCGGGCCTCACCCTCGTCCTCGGATGCCGCGACGGTGAAGCTGACCAGCGCGTACGGCTCGGCCAGGGCCTCGGACGGGGTGAACCGCTCGCGGTACAGACGCAGGGCGGCCACGACATCGCGCGGGTTGAAGTGCGCGGCGAAGGCGAACGGCAGGCCGAGCCGGGCGGCGAGCTGCGCCGAGTAGCCGGACGAACCGAGCAGCCACACCGGCAGGCGGCCGGTGGGCGCGGTGACGCCGTTGAGCCGGTCCTGGGCGGGCCCGGGCACGGCGTACACGCGGTCGGCGTAGGGGTGCTCGGCCGGGAAGTCGTCACCGAGGAAGTGCAGCAGCTCGATGACCTGCTGGGGGAAGTCCTCGGCGCCGCTCGCGCCGCGGCGCAGGGCGGCAGCCGTGGCGTGGTCGGTGCCCGGGGCGCGTCCCAGGCCCAGGTCGATGCGGCCGGGGGCGAGGGCGTCCAGCATGCCGAACTGTTCGGCGACGACCAGCGGCGGATGGTTGGGCAGCATGATCCCGCCCGCGCCGAGCCGCAGCCTGCTGGTCTCCGCGGTGAGCCGGGACAGCAGGACGGGCGGGCTGGAGGTGGAGACGCCCGGCATGGCGTGGTGCTCGTTCATCCAGTAGCGGGTGAAGCCGCGCCGGTCGGCGAGCCGCGCGAGTTCGATGCTGCCGGCCAGCGCCTCTGCGGCGGTCTGGCCGGTGCCGGTCATGGCGGAGTCCAGTACGGACAGGGCGGCGGGGGCCGAGCCATGGCGGGTGCCGCGGATCGGGTCGGTCATGGTTGTGCGGTCCTTCGGTGTGGAGGCGTGTGGTGCGCGGGGTACGGGGGAGTGGTGGGGGCGCCGGCCGGCAGTCGCGGCGGGTCTCTGTGCGGCCGGTGCCCGGCCGTGTCCGGAGTGCCCGGCCCCTGGCCGGCGTAGGCGTGTGACCTGCGTGGGGTCAGCCGCGGAGGCCGAAGCCGACGCGGTCGGCGAGACCGGCGGCGGCGAAGCTCGGGTCGGTGAGAAAGCGCAGGCCGCCGTACTCGAACAGGGCGGTCGGGCCGCCGAAGACGCGGACGGGGAACGGGGCGTCCTGCAGGGTGGGGGAAGACACGGAAGAGGTTCCTCATGGATAGATTGCCTGTTAACCGTGATTCGACTGTACGCATGTCTCACGGATGAATGCAACTCGTACCATGAGAGCCATGGAAGGGCGTGTGAGGGAAGAAGTCGTCCCGCCGCCGGCACGGCGATCAACGACGCGATGAGCCGCCGCCGACCTGTTGACGGCGAGACCGCCGAGCGCGCCGGCCCGCTCGGCGGAAGACCCACCGGGCGCCGCACCCCGCCCTCCCCGGTGCGGCGCTGCCGGACGGCGGGCCGCCTGCCGCCGTCCGGCAGCAGGAACACGCCGAACACCACCGGCGCCCAGGGGTGCCGACACGGGGTCAGACGGTCAGGCGCAGCAGGGTCTCGTCGAAGGAGGCCGCGCTCTTGGGCGGCCGGTTGTGGGGGAGCCTGGCCAGGGCGGCGGCCATGCCGCAGGTGTTGGTCACGCCGGAGAAGACGAGCCCGGCGCCGATGGCCCCGGACAGCCAGTGCGCGGGCGGCCAGGCGAGGCCGGCCAGGAAGCCGGTGAGGGCCAGGGTGCCGTCGGCGAGGCGAACCTGGTGGTCCATGGGCCAGGCCGTGGACCTGACGGCGCCGCGTCCCTGCGCCCTGCCGTGGGCCATCGGTCCGCCTTCCGCGGTACTCCGCAGGTTTACCCCGGCTCAACCACCGGTGTGACGACCGGGAGGGCGTGCACGCGCCAGCATGGGTGCTCACGTCAGAGCGCCCTGAGGGGCGGGCGAGAACGGGGAATCGAATGCGCGTCGGACGTATGTCCACGATCTGCGGTGTCTTCGCGACGACGGCGGCCATGGTGGTGGGGTTCGCCCCTCAGGCCTCGGCCGCAGGCCACTGGGAGGACCCGTGGAGGAGCTACGCCGGCTACCGGTACACCTCCTCCGACTGGAAGGGCGCCCGGAGCTACATGGAGATCTCCTGGAGCTCCAGCGGCAACGCGTCGGTCTACGGCTACGCGCGCGACACCGCCGGCGACGGCTACGGCGCGCTGGCGCAGGTGATTTACGAGTACTGGAACGGGTCGGAGTGGATACCCACCCAGCGGACCCTGGCGAAGACGAGCGCTGGCAAGGGCAGCGAGTCGTGGAACTACGGCAAGCACGCCACGGTCAAGGTCCGCAACGTCTGGCTTCGCTCATGCCTGTGGAACTCCGCGGGCACGATCTGCGAGGGCGGTGCCCACTGACGCGACCGCCTCGCGAGAGGCCGTACTCCGGCCAACTCCACGCGGCGTGAAGGGCGGGTGGCGGCGCCGCGCGTCCGCGGGTGACCATCCGTGTCCGCAGGCGCGGTCCAGGGCGAGGTGCCCGGTGCCGGCCCGGGGCTCTCGTCACGGACGGTGCGGCGGCGCGGGGCCGGCAGGGCGGGCCGCCGTCCCGATTCTTCCTCGGGGCGGGTGCCGTGATCGTCCTGTATCGGGCCCCGCCCCGTCGAGTCCGAGGCGGACGAGTGCGGCGAGTCACCCGGTCGCCGAGGCTCGGCAGTCACTGCCTCACCGGCCGGTCCAGCGCCGTCGCGGAACGGGGCGCGCGCACAGCGCCCGGTGCGGACTGGGGCGCGCACAGCGTCCGGTGCGGACTGGGGCCCGGCTACCGCGCCGGTCGTACGGGGCGGGGTGCACCGCGGCGGTACGACACCGGATCACCGCTGGTGGTTGACGCCTACGGGCCGGGTCAGCCGTGGCGTCGGGCACGGTCGTGGCCGGGAGCGACGGGGGTGACGGGAGCAACGGGGGTGACGATGTGCTGGCTGCGTCGGTGCAGTTCACCGAGGTGCTGCGGGGCTGGATGCGTGCGGCGGGGGACGCCGGGGCGGCCCGGTGGCCGGCCGCCGCCCGGCTGACGGTGACCCTGGACGACGTCGAGGGTTTTCTGCGGGGCGCCCGCCGGGCTCGTGCCGAGGGCTGGGTGGAGCCGCCCGCGCTCGGGGGTCGCCGCCCGATGACGGCCGGGACCGTCGACTTCTTCGTGCCCGTTCCGCCGGCCGCGCCCACCGGACGCACCACGCGGCTCGGGCTGCTGTACACCCTCCCCTTCACCTCGGCGTGCGGGACGCCGTACATCCTGCACGGGGTCAAGAGGCTCACCGGGGGTGCGCCGTGTCGGATCTGGCCGGAGACCACCGCGTTGGACGTACGGGTCGTCGCCGCCACGGAGCAGGCGGCGGCGCTGACCGCGCCGGAAGAACCCGCCCCGGACGGGCAGATCACGGACGGGCCGGTCACGGACGGGCCGGTCACGGACGGGCCGGTCACGGACCCGGACGGTGTCGTCGCCGAGGGCGAACTGCGCATCGGGCCGGCCGCGTTCCTGCGGCAGCTCACCACCTTCCGCGGCACGGGGCCGGGCGCCGGGCGGGCCGCGGGCGCCTTCGTGCTCGACTTCGCCGCGCATCTGGCCCGCCTGTACACGGTTCCCCGGCCGCCGTCGTCCCGCGGCCGTTCCGCCCGGCCTTCCCGTTCCGGCTGAGCTCCCCGCCCGTGTCCCCGCCCACGCCGTCCTCTTCCACGCACGGAGGAATCCGATGGAACAGCGCCCCACCCGCGGCACGATGGCCGGGGTCGCCGACGTGGCCGTGACCCGGCACTCGTTCGGCACCGGCGACGGCCTGACCCTGGACCTGACCCGGCTGCGCCGCGCCGACTGCGACGACGTGGTGCTGCTGGTGCACGGGCTGACCTCCTCGTCGGACATCTTCGTGATGCCCGAGCACCGCAACCTGGCCGGCTCTCTGCTCGACGCCGGCTTCACCGACGTGTGGACGCTCGACTTCCGGATGAGCAACCGGCTGCCGCACAACACGGAGCCGGGCCCGCACAGCCTGGACGACGTGGCCCTGTTCGACATGCCGGCCGCGCTGGCCGAGCTGCGGCGGCACGTGGTCGGCGGGCGGATCCATGTCGTCGCGCACTGCCTGGGCTCCGTCTCGTTCAGCATGGCCCTGTTCGGCGGGCTGGTGGACGGGGTGACCAGCCTAGTGTGCAACAGCGTGTCGCTGGCCGTCGACGTGCCCGGCTGGTCGCGGCGAAAGCTGTCCTGGGGCCCGCTGCTGGCCCGGCGGGCGCTCGGCACGACGGTCCTGGACCCGCGCGCCTCCCGGAACCCGGCGTGGACCCCGCCGTGGCTGCTGTCCCGGCTGGTGTCGCTGGCGCACCCGGAGTGCGACAACCCCGCCTGCCACATGATCAGCTTCATGTGGGGCAGCGGCTGGCCGGCCCTGTACGGCCACGACAAGCTGGACCCGGTCACCCACGACCGCATCGCCGACCTGCTCGGCCCCTGCGACCTCGGCTACTACCAGCACGTGGCCCGGATGGTGCGCGCCGGGCACGCCGTCAAGTGCCGTCCCGACGACCCGCGCCACGCCGTGCTGCCCGACGACTACCTGGAGGAGGCCGGCGACCCGGACACCGCGATCCTGTTCCTCACCGGCGACCGCAACCACGTCTTCGGCGACTCCGCGCTCCGCTGCCACCGCGAGCTGCTGCGCCGCCACCCCCACCGGGCCCGCGACTGGGAGGCGGCGGTGATCCCCGGCTACGGCCATCTCGACACCTTCATCGGCCGCGACGCCGCCGACGACGTGTTCCCCGTCCTGATCGACTTCCTCAAGCGGAAGGCGGGCTGAGATGCCGGGCCTGCGCGGACCCGGCGCGGGCTCCGGGGGCGCGGAGCAGGTGGACGCGATCGTGGTGGGGTCCGGTTTCGGCGGCGCGGTCGCCGCGTTCCGGCTCGCTTCGGCCGGGCTCTCCGTGGTGGTGCTGGAGCGCGGTGCCGCCCACCCGCCGGGCTCGTTCCCGCGCACCCCGGCACAGTTCGCGGGCGCGCTCTGGGCACCCCGGGACGGCCTGTTCGGTCTGTACGACGCGTGGCGGTTCGGCGGGTTCGATGCCGTGGTCGCGAGCGGCCTCGGCGGCGGCTCACTGATCTACGCCAATGTGCTGCTGCGCAAGGACGAACACTGGTTCGTGCGGAACCGGGAACTCCCGGGCGGCGGGCGGGAGCACTGGCCACTGGACCGCGCCGACCTCGACCCGCACTACGACGAGGTGGAGCGGATGCTCGGCGCTACCCCGTACCCGCTCGACGACCCCGCCTACCTGGCGGCGGCCCCCCGCACGGTCGCACTCCGCGAGGCCGCCGCCGCGACCGGCCACCGCTTCGTGCTCCCGCCCCTCGGCGTCTCCTTCGCGCCCCGGCCCGGCGCCGCGCCCGCACCGGGCCGCCCGCTCGCGGACACCCCTTACGGCAACCTGCACGGTGCGGCCCGGCGCACCTGCCGGCTGTGCGGCGAGTGCAACGTGGGCTGCAACGACGGTGCCAAGAACAGCCTGGACCACACGTATCTGTCCGCGGCCCGGCACCACGGCGCGGACCTGCGGACGCTGCACGAGGTGCGGGAGGTCCGCGCCATGCCGGGAGGCGGTTACGCCGTCGACTACACGCGGCACGTCCGCCCCGGCGGCTCCGCCGGGCCGGGCTCCGGTGACGGCGGCCGGGGAACCCTGCACTGCCGGCGGCTGGTGCTGGCCGCCGGCGCGCTGGGCACGGTCCGGCTGCTGCTGCGCTCCCGCGACCGACTCCCAGGGCTGAGCCCGGCGCTGGGCTCACGGTTCTCCACCAACGGCGACGTCCTCGCGTTCCTGTTGGGCGCCCGCTCCGGGGGACGTCCGCGTCCGCTGGTGCCCAGCTCCGGTCCGGTCATCACCGGCGCGGTCCGGCTGCCCGACGCCGCCGATCCGGGGCCGGGCGGGGACAGCGGCGGTCCGGAGGTCCCGGGCGGTGCCCGGGGCGGCTATGTGCAGGACGGTGGCTACCCGGCCTTCCTGCAGTGGCTGGTGGAGAACGGGCGGCTGCACCGCGGGGCCGGGCGGGCCGCCCGCTTCCTGGCCGCCCGGATGGCCGCCCGCGGCTCCGGCGAGACCAGGATCGGCGCCTCGCTCGCCGGCCTGCTGGGCGACGGCCTGTGGACGGAGACGTCGCTGCCGCTGCTGGGGATGGGGCGGGACGTCCCCGACGGGCGTCTCGCGCTGCGCGGCGGCCGGCTCGCCGTGGACTGGACATCGCGTGCCAGCCGGGCCTACTTCGACGGCATGCGAGCGGCGATGCGGGGCCTGGCCGGGGCGCTGGAGGCCGGGTTCGCCGACAATCCGCTGGGCCGCGGCGGGCGCGTGATCACAGTGCACCCGGTGGGCGGCGCACCGATCGGGACCGGCCCCCGGGAGGCGGTCTGCGACCCGTTCGGCGAGGTGTTCGGCCATCCCGGGCTGTACGTCGTCGACGGGGCGGCCATGCCAGGACCGGTGGGCGCCAACCCGTCGCTGACCATCGCCGCGTTCGCCGACCGCGCCGCCCGCCGGATGCTGGAGCAGCCGCCTCCGGTGCCCGCGGTGCGCCCGGTCCCGGGCCACCGCCGGGCGACCTCGCTGACGTTCGCGCAGACTCTCCACGGTGTCTGCTCCGTGTCCGCCGGACCCGGCGGGGAGCGAGGACGGGCCCGGCTGGCGCTCGCCGTCACCGTGGACGACGCCGATGCCTTCCTGGACGACCCGGATCCGCGGGCCCGGGCCGAGGGCCGGCTCGACTGGCCCCCGTTGGGGAGCGGACTCGCCGTCCGGGGCGAGGTGCGGGTCACCGCCGGCGACGGCACAGCCCACTACCGGCTGGACTTCACCACCCCCGGTGGCCGCGGCCTCCGCCTGCTCGGCCGCCAGCGGCTCCCGGGAGCCCTACTGCGGCCGGGGCATCTGGTCTTCGACATCACCGAGCCGGAAGGCGGAGGGGCTGACGGTCCCGGCCATCCGGTCGCCCGCGGCACGGTCGGGCTGCGGCCGGGGGCCGTGCTACTGCTGCCGCTGACGGTCCGTACGACGGGCCCCCGCGGGCCCGAGGCGGCGGCGCGGGTCGGCACCTTCCTGCTCGGCGCGCTGTGGAGCAGGGGGGTGTGGTGACCGGCCCTGCCGGAAGAGGATGAGGCCGGTGGCCTTCTCCTCGTCGGCGTTCCTCTGTGACGAGTGGTGAGGAGCCTTCGACCGTCGACCGGCTCCTTGCCCGACGGCGCGTCCCGGCAGTGCCGCGTTCACCGCCACCGCGAAGGCGGTGGCGGCCATCGCGCTCACGATCCTGATGCGGCATGGGGGAGCGGCTCGGCCCCCGCCGCGGCGGTCAGCTCGGCGACCGTGCGCATTGCGGGGCGGAGTCCGGCGTCCCCGTTGCCGCGAGGAGGCGCGGGATGGGATCAGTCGTCGACACGCGCGTCACCCTCCGGACGCGGGGACCACGAGCCGGTACGTCCCGTAGTCGAGGAACCCCGCGATGGCGCCGACGGCCAGGAGCACGGCCGGCATGCCCACCCGATCGCCCAGGCCGGAGCAGACGACGGCGTTCGTGGGTCTCCGCGGACGGTAGGCAACCCGGACGGGCTTGCCTTGTTGCGGCCGCCGATGCAGCGGGCCACACCGTCGGTGGCCGTGAAGGCATGGCGAGTATCGCCGTCCCGGAAGAACAGCTGCCCGTACACGGTGATGCCGTAGCGGGGGAGATACCACTCCCGCCACGACATCGTCGTCCCGGTTGAAGCAGCGTTCGCCCCATTGCGGGCTTTGTGGATGTCGCGGTGCGCGGGTTGGAGCGCTGGCGTTGTCGCGTGAGCCCGGCGGGCTCGGCCTTCCGCCGAGCCCGCCACACCGGCTCCAGACCGGAGCCGTACGCGTGTCAGACCGTCAGCGCCGCAGTGTCAGCAGACCCGGACGGTAGGGCAGGAGGCCGTAGTCACCGCCGGAGCCGGGGCTGCGCCCCTGGTAGAGCAACTGCAGATTGCAGGGGTCGACGGTCATGGTCTGATCCGGGCTGGTGCGGATCAGTTCGCCATGGCTGATGTCGTTGGTCCAGGTGGCGCCACTGTTGGCCTTGCCGGCGAAGGGATTGCTCTCGGTCGCGGCCTGGGGCGTCCATGAGCCGTTCAGACTGGTGGCCGTGAACGAGCGGAAGTAGCGGCCCTGCGAGCCGATCGCCTCGACGATCATGAGGTAGCGGTTCTGGCCCTGCAGCTTGTAGACCTGCGGAGCCTCGAACAGGTTGTTCGTCGTATCGCTCATGACCACCGTCGAGGTCGCGCCGAAGCTGCCCGGGAAGTTCCCGATCGGCATGCTGGCCCGGTAGATCTTGCCGTTGTCACCGGCGAAGAACAGGTACATGTTCGTCCCGTCACCGATGAGCGTCTGGTCGATGGGTCCTGTGCCGGAGTCGGGGATGCTTCCGGAGAAGAGCACCTGCTGGGACGACCAGCCGTTCGGGTTGGTGGGATCGCTCGACGTCCGGTAGGAGAAGGCGGTCCCGCCCCACTGGTAGGCGAGCACCCAGATGTTCTTCGGCGCGAAGTAGAAGAGCGTGGGAGCGACGGTGCTGGCTGACATCGTGTTCTGACTGGCCGAGGCCATCTCCGGCCAATGGGTGAACAGGCCGAAGTTCATCGAGCCCCACCTCGTCCCGGTGTCATGCGTCGTCGCATAGACGAGTTGCCTGCCGTCGTAGGGGACGACGGTGAAGTCCTTGAGCGAGACCCACCCCGGCTTCGGCTGCGCCAGCGCGCCCGTCGATGACCAGCGGTACGTCGACGGGAGTTCGCACGGGCCGGGGTTGTCGCCGCCGACCTTGACCAACTGCCACTGCTGGTTGGCGCCGCCCCAGTCGTCGTACTGGACGATGTTCGCGTTGTCGGCGGTGGAGGCGCCTTGCACTTCGAGGGCCTTGTTGCTGTGGCGCGAGACGAACCGCACGTAGCCGTCCGAGCTGTCGGCCAGCCGCCACTGCTGGTTGGTGCCGTTCAGGTCGGCCCACTGGACGATCGAGCCGCCGTTCGCGGTGGACCAGTTGTAGACGTCCAGCACCTTGCCCGAGTGGCGGGACTTGATGCGGTAGTAGCCGTCCCCGGAGTCGACGAACTGCCACTGCTGCTGGTTCTGACCGTTCCTGGTCCACTGGGTGATGCGGGCGCCGTCGTCGGTCGCCATGTTGTAGACATCCAGTGCCTTGCCGCTGTTGCGGTTGACCAGCACGTACGAGGCGTTGGGGTCCACGGTCGCCGCGCCGGCGGGCTGGGCACCGAGGAAGGTGGCCACGAGCAGCAAGGGCGCGAGGACGGCGAGTAAGCGTTTCAGGCGGATCGGGGGCGAGTGGCGAAACCACATCAGAGGAGCTCCTTCGGGGGGTGGGCGGGAGGTGACCACGGCACACCGCGGGCGGATGTGCCGGGGGCAGGGGACCGGCTCGAAACATTTCGGAGGGTGTCCGAATGCTGTGACGCCACAAGTTAGGAATCCGGAGCACTCCGGTCAAGGCCTGTGGCCGATCTCTCCACATGCAGTGCCTCCCCTCCGGGCGTGACAGGCTTCGTGCCGACCGTGGCGTCCGGCTCACCAGAAAGCAGAAAGTTTCGCGCGCGAGACCGAAACTACTTCTGTGCAAAGTATTGACGATCCACCGTCAAAACCTCAATCATCCCTGTCTGAGGGTCGAGCGAGGTTCGAGATGTCGACCACACCGGCCCTGAGCCAGCCGTGCCGCATGGCAGATCCATGCACCGCTGCACGGCAGATTCGCCCCAGAGCACCTGCGCCACCCCTTTTCGTTCCGGTGAGGTTCGCACCGACGCACCTGGCTCTTCGCGCAGTTGGAGAGGTGCGCGACGCCGCGTTGCGGTCCCCCGGCTGAGCCGCGATGGAGTGCCCCATGCCTGTGTCGAAACCCCGCCGCAGTCCGCCGTACGTCGCCCGACGACCGACCGGGTGCCGTCCGTGCCGGTTGAGGAGGTCCCGGTCCCAGGAGCGCGGCGTCCGGTTGATACCGGGCTTGCTTGGGTGACGGACCGGCCCGTCCGTCTGCCGAGTGAAAGCGGACGACGCATTCCCCTGCGCTTCAGTCCTTCCGTGAGTTCTACCTTGGAGGCACAGCCATGGGCTTCTACGCCCTTCCCAGACCCGTTACCCGTCGGACGATCCGCGGCCTGCTGTTGGGGTTGGTCGTCGGGGCCCTCGGCGCGGTCGTCACACTGGTCGCGCCGCCGACCGTACACGCCGCCGAGAGCACGCTCGGCGCCGCGGCCGCGCAGAGCGGCCGCTACTTCGGCACCGCCATCGCCTCGGGCAAGCTGGGCGACTCGACGTACACGACGATCGCGGGCCGTGAGTTCAACTCGGTGACGGCCGAGAACGAGATGAAGATCGACGCCACCGAGCCGCAGCGGGGCCAGTTCAACTTCACCGCCGCTGACCGCGTCTACAACTGGGCCGTGCAGAACGGCAAGCAGGTGCGCGGACACACGCTGGCCTGGCATTCCCAGCAGCCCGGCTGGATGCAGAGCCTCAGCGGCAGCGCACTGCGCCAGGCGATGATCGACCACATCAACGGCGTGATGGCCCACTACAAGGGCAAGATCACCCAGTGGGACGTCGTGAACGAGGCCTTCGCCGACGGGAGTTCGGGGGCCCGGCGGGACTCCAACCTGCAACGCACCGGCAACGACTGGATCGAGGTCGCCTTCCGCACCGCGCGCGCCGCCGACCCGGCGGCCAAACTCTGCTACAACGACTACAACGTCGAGGACTGGACCTGGGCCAAGACGCAGGCCATGTACGCCATGGTCCGGGACTTCAAGCAGCGCGGCGTGCCGATCGACTGCGTCGGCTTCCAGTCGCACTTCAACAGCGGCAGCCCGTACAACAGCAACTTCCGCACCACCCTGCGGAACTTCGCCGCCCTCGGTGTCGACGTGGCCGTCACCGAACTCGACATCCAGGGTGCCCCGGCCTCGACCTACGCCAACGTGATCAACGACTGCCTGGCCGTCGAGCGCTGCCTCGGCGTCACCGTCTGGGGCGTGCGCGACAGCGACTCCTGGCGATCGGAGCAGAGGCCGCTGCTGTTCAACAACGACGGCAGCAAGAAGCCCGCCTACACCGCCGTCCTCAACGCGCTCAACGGCGGCGACTCCTCGCAACCCCCCGCGGACACCGGACAGATCAAGGGCGTCGGTTCGGGCCGCTGCCTGGACGTGCCCGGCACCAGTACCACCGACGGCACCCAGCTCCAGCTGTGGGACTGCCACAGCGGCACCAACCAGCAGTGGACGTACACCACCGCCGGCGAACTCAGGGTCTACGGCAACAAGTGCCTGGACGCCGCCGGCACCGGCAACGGCACCAAAGTCCAGATCTACAGCTGCTGGGGCGGCGACAACCAGAAATGGCGCCTCGGCTCCGACGGATCCATCGTCGGCGTCCAGTCCGGCCTCTGCCTCGACGCCGTCGCGGGCGGCACCGCCAACGGCACCCAGATCCAGCTCTACTCCTGCTCGAACGGCGGCAACCAACGCTGGACCCGCACCTGACGGGTCGCCGCCGTGGTGGCGGCGACCCTCGCGATCGGCATGCTCGCTGCGGTGAATCCGGCGCCCGCCGAGGCGGCGACGGTGGACACCAACGCCTGGTAAGACCTGGTGAATCGCAGCAGCGGCAAGGCGCTGGATGTCTCTGGCGCGTCCACCGCCGACAGCACGCGGGTCGGACGGCGCACGCGGCACCACGGAGCCAACCAGTTTCCGCCTGGCCCACTGTGACGCGGGCCATGCCCGGCTGATCAACCGCGCCAGCTGCAAGGCGGTGGAGGCGCAGGCCGCCTCCACCGCCGACGGTGGCAACGTCGTCCAATACACCGACTGGGGCGGCGCCGACCGGCAATGGCGGATGAGCAAGCTGTCGTCTGCCGCCGCCGGCGGTCGCGACGCGTCGTCCGTGGCGTGCCGCGTTGCGTCAGGCGTCGTGTGTGCCGGAGCGCCGAGCGGCGTGGCGGCGAAGACGCAGTGGCAGCGCGTACCAGCACAGGCCGAACCACAGCATGACGGCGCCGACGAGTATTTCGGCGAGGACGCCGGGGAGCACGAAACGGAGGATCAGCAGGAGCGTACAGCCGATGGTCAGCGCGAGGAGGACCATGCCGCACATCATCAGGCGTCCGGCGGTCTCCACGACCTCGTCCTTCATGCGCTGACCGGTCAGGAAGCGGTGGATGGACACGGGCGCTATGAGCGATGCCGTGGCCGCCGCTCCGAGTACCACTGTGGTGACGTAGATTCCGCGGTCCAGCGCCTCCAGTTGTCTGAACGTGGAGGTGAAGGCGACGCTGAGCAGGAACCCGAAGAGGATCTGCACGCCCGTCTGGGTGACCCGGGTCTCCTGGAGTATCTCGTTCCAGCGGCGGTTGACCCGCTCACGTGGGGTTTCCGTCGTCTCGGCACCAGGGCCCGGGCAGTGGCTGTCGGCGTGTCCACAGCAGGTGGTCTCCTTCGTCACCGACCCGACCGGCTGCTCCGTCGTCGTCATGGCATCCTCCCAAGGGTCAGGCGGACCGTCTGCCCCGCTCGTCGGCTTCCATACAGGTCATGTGACCGTGAGAGGGGGGCGGCGAACCGCACGCGAAGTCCCCGCTTCCGGCCGGCGGCACGGGAAGGGGAGGGCCGCGTGCGTTGTCCCGTGGCCGCGTCGCACGACGGGCCCGGACGCAGCGAAGCGGCTGGGACGTGCCCCGACACACCGCCGCGGAGCCAGCACCCGTGTGCACGCCGCGTCCCTCGGAGGCCTCCCGGTGTCCCGGAGCGGGCGTGCGCGTCATGGCCGGGCTGGTCGAACCGCTACTGGCTGCCGCGGTGAAGCGCGTCACTTCCCGGCCGGGGTGGGGGCTCGTGGAAGGCGTAGCTGGAAGCACGCTCCGAGGGTCCGGGGGGTGAGGGTGAGCGTGCCTCGGTGGCGGTGGGCCAGGTCACGGGCGATGGCGAGGCCCAGGCCGGTGCCACCGTGGTCGCGGGAGCGGGCGTCGTCGAGCCGGACGAAGCGTTCGAAGATGCGCTCGGCGTCCTCGGTGGGCACGCCCGGTCCGTCGTCGTGCACCGTGAGGACGACCCAGGCGTCCTCGTTTCGGATGCTGATCTGGATGCGGTGTGCGGCGTGGCGGGCGGCGTTGTCGATGAGGTTGCGCAGCAGTCGTTCGAATTCGTCGGGGTTTCCCTGTGCGTGTGCGGGGGCCGTGCTGTCGAAGGTGAGGGTCAACGGCCGTTCGTCGAACGGGTATTGCTCGGTCAGCCGGGAGGCGAGGGCTGTCAGGTCGATGGTTTCGGGGCCGGCTGTGGGGGCGCGGGTGTCGAGGCGGGCGAGGAGCAGCAGGTCTTCGGCGAGGGCCTGGAGGCGGCGGGTCTGTCGTGCGGCGGTGGTGGCCGCGGCGGGCCAGTCGGTGCGTTCCGGGTAGGCGAGCGCGACTTCCAGGCTGGCCAGCAGTGTGGTGAGGGGGCTGCGTAGTTCGTGGGCGGCGTCCGCGACGAAGCGCCGTTGCTGGGCGGCGGCGTCGTCGAGGCGTTGCAGGGTGGTGTTGATGGTGGTGGCCAGCGCGGTGATCTCGTGTCCCGTGGCGGGGACGGTGACGCGTTCGCGGGGGTCACTCGCGGTGACCGAGGCAGTGAGGACGCGGATGGCTTCGACCGGCCGCAACGCGATGCGGACGGCGAAGTAGGCGGCGGCGGCGATCAGTACGAGGCCGACGAGCCCGGCCCGCAGCAGCAGGCGGTCGGTGGTCTCGCTGATCGCCTCGGCCGTGTCCGGGAGCACCACCACATAGACCCGCAGCTTGGCGTCGGCGGCGACGCCCAGGGCGGCGGCTTTGTCGCTGCTCAGTTCATCGGCGTTGATTTCGGCGGTTACCACCCGATGGGTCCCGCCGGCCATGTCGCCGCTGAGCCCGGGGTTGTAGTCGCGGTTCACCGGCAGGCGGACGAAACTGGGCGACCCTTGCCCGGTCGGGGCGGGCAGCACATGGCGGGTACCGGGATCGAAGTCGGCCATGCCTCCGCCGTAGGCGACGGCGGAGCGTCGGCCGGTCGCGACGACCTCGTACGGCACGGCGCTTGTGCGCACGGGCACCACACCCTCGTTCAGCTGATCGACGAGAGCCCAGAGCTGTACCGCGGCTTGTTCTTCGGCGATCTGCGTGCCCTGGCGGTAGACGTCGTGGTGTACCCACCAGCCGATGCAGGCCAGGATGACGGCGGCGGCCGAGGCAGCGGCCAGGGCCGTGCGGGCCCGTATCGACCGCGGCCACCAGCGGCGTCGCGGCTCAGTCGCGTTCACGGTCGTCCACCAGCCGGTAGCCGGTACCCCGTACGGTCTGCAGGGACTGCCGGTGGAACGCGGCGTCCACCTTCTTGCGGAGGGCGCTGACGCGCGCCTCCACCAGGTTGGGATCCCAGGCTTCGTCGGGCCACGCGTGATAGAGCAGATCGGATTTGGAGACCGCCTGGCCCGCCCGGCGGGCCAGCAGCTCCAGCACGGCGAACTCCCGGGGTGTGAGTTCCACCCGGGCCCCGGCCCGGCGGCAGACCCGGCCGGCGACATCCAACGAGAGGTCGCCCACGGCGAGGACGGGCGGGGCGGCCGCGGCGGCTCGTCTGAGCAGGGCCCGCAGCCGTGCGACGAGCACCGTGTAGGAGAAGGGTTTGGCCAGGTAGTCATCGGCCCCCGTGTCCAGGGCCTCTGCCTGATCCCACTCCCCGTCCTTGGCGGTGAGCACCAGGATGGGGGTCGCGTTGCCCTCCCGGCGCAGCTGGGCGCAGACCTTGTAGCCGTTGAGTCCGGGCAGCATCAAGTCCAGTACGACAACAGCGTATTCGCCGTTCCGGGCCATCCAGAGTCCCTGTCGGCCGTCATGGGCGAGATCGACGCTGTAACCCTCGGCGGTGAGACCGTTGTGCAGGGTGTGAGCAAGGTCCACCTCGTCTTCGATCACCAGGATGCGCATGTGGTGCAGCCTCGCACAGCGACGGCCCGCCTTCCTGATCGGCCGGTCAGGTCGGGTCAGCAACCGGTCAACGAGGTCCGGGCACGCTGGCGGAGTCTCTTCGTCACCGCTGAAAGGCCCTGCCGCCGATGTTCCTCGATGAACGTGCCCCCGCGGCCAGGACGGTCCTGCCTCCCGCTCCCGCCCGCCGGCCATCACCGGGACCGGCCGAAGCCGTCGTCGTCATCGCGCCCTTGTCGCTGGCCATCGCCCTGGGGCTGTGGGGCATCCGCAGGAAGAACACCATGTGGGGGGACGAGTCCGTCACCTATCAGCTCGCGCACCGCGATCTTGCACAGATATGGCACACCGCCCAGCATGTCGATCTGGTCCATGCCCTCCACTACGCCGTGATGCATGAGATCTTCGGTCTCTTCGGCGGAGGGCTGCTGACGTTGCGGCTGCCGTCCGTGCTGGCAACGTCCGTGGCGGCGAGCGGAGTCGGGCTTCTCGGACTACGCCTGGCGGGGCCCCTTGCCGGGCTGCTGGCCGGGCTGGTGTTTCCGCTCCTTCCCCAGGTACAGAAGTACGCGCAGGAAGGCCGCTCGTATGCCATGGTCTGTGCCCTGGTCACCTGGGCCACCTATGCGCTCGTGGTCAGCGTCCCGCATCGCGTCCGGTGGCGGTGGGCGGTCTATGGCCTCACCATGCTGCTGGCCTGTCTGCTCCATGAGTTCGCGGTCCTCGCCCTGGTCGCACACGGCGTCACACTGGTCGTCTCCCGTGTTCCACGACCGGTGCTGAGGGCGTGGAGTGCGGCTGCCGCCGGCGTTGTGGCCGGGCTGTCGCCGCTGGCGATCTGCAGCGCGGGGCAGTCGGGGCAGGTGTCCTGGATCGGCGGACCCGTGCGGCCTTTTTATTTCCTGGTGGTGGCGGTCGTGGGCGTGGCGTGTGCCCGAGTGCCCCTGCGGGTGAGGGGACCCCTGCGGCTTTCCGTGCTGGCCGTGCCGATCCTTGTGCTCCCGGGCGTTCTGCTGCTGATCGTCTCACTGGTCAAGCCCCTTTTCGTCGACCGGTACGTGCTCTACAGCAATATCGGCATCGCCTTGCTGCTGGGCGCCTGGATGGATTACTTCCACCGGCGGCAGCAGTCTTCCCACCGTGCGTGGATCGCGTGGACGGCGGCGGTTGCCGTACTGGCCGCGCTGGTCCAGCCGAGCCTGGCGCTGAGGACGCCCCAGAGCCGGAGCAATGACGCCACCGCCATCGGCGCCACCGTACGCAAGGAAGGCCGTCCCGGCGACGGGCTGCTCTATCTCTCCGGCCAGCACCGGCTCCTGACCGCGGCCAATCCCGAGGACACCCGTCTCCTGACGGATCTCGCCCTGGCACAGGACCCCGTTTCGTCGAACACACTTGCAGGTGTCGAGCTTCCCGCCCAGGACATCGCGGCACGCATGCTGGAGTTCGACCGGATCGTCGCGGTCCGCGCGGCGGGTGCGCATTCGCTCACCGACCCGCAGGAGGAGGCGAAGACAAGCACCCTGCGGCGGCACTTCCGCGAGCACGGAACAACCCATGTCAACGGGGCGCGAGTCACCGTCTATGTCCGAGACCACGACCAGTCTCCGAAGGCCGGCCCTGGGTCCGGCGGCCCGGGGGCGAGCGGTGGGACGATGAGGTGACCGCGACTGGTGCCGGCCCGGTCGGCAGCACGGCCGTCACGCCGCCTCGACCAGGCAGCCACGGCCTGGACTTGCTGCCGGCCGCTGCTGCCGTGGCAGGGTGCGGCTGGTCTCCGACGCTGTCCAACTCATCGCGACCGCACACCAACGGTGCCTGCGACGCGCCCGCCACCGGCCATGGACGGAATCCCGGCACGCCTCCCGGGACGTTGAGGGTTCAGTGAGCCAATGGCCGGAACAGCTCCGGGACTCCTGCTGGTGGCGGCGCCGGACGAGCACGGCGGGATCGGGCACGCCGAGCCGTGTCGGCCGGGCGGTGGTGCGCTGGTGTTCGGGTCGACCCGGCACACGGGCGGCGTGCACGGCCGGATGCGGGCGGGAACCAGTGCGGTCTGCGTGGTGGGTGACGACGTGGACGCGGTGCACCGGCGGGTGGTCGACGCCGGCGGCGAGGTTCTCGAGGCGCCTCATGAGGCCCGGTTCGGGCCGGGTGCTGCCGCGTACGTGTGCACCGTGCGGGATTCGGAGGGCAACGTGTGGGCTTTCGGCACCTACCGGGGCCCTGCGCCTGAGCAGGGCCCCGGACCGCGACCGGAGGACCCCGGACCGCGACCGGAGGACCCCGGCCCGACGGGCAGGGGTCCTCCGCTGTGAGCGTGCGACGCCGGCGGTCATGTCCACCCTCGCGGATCCGGCTTCTTCAACCTCGGCATGGTCGGCAGTCGAGCGGGTCAGGACGGGGTGACGAGCAGGTCGGCGGGCGAAGCGAGGAGGGACCTCGTCCTCGTGGCCGGGGGTGATACACAGCGACCGACTGTCCTTCGTGGTGAGCAGGACGCTGCGACTGCCGAAGCGGGTCGGCAGTGCCTGTTCCGTCAGCGTCGGGTCCACAGCGCGTCGTTCAGCGGAAGGGGCCGTCGTGCGCGAAGGCATGGGTGGCGAAGCGTTGGCCCATCCGTCGGTATGCGGGGGCGGTGGGATGAAGACCGTCGGCGAGATCGGCGGCCTCCTCCGGGCCGAGCAGGACACGGCCGTCGAGATAGTGGAGGTTGGGGTCACGTTTCTGCCGTGCCGTCACGATCCGTTCGAGCTCGGCACGGACTACCGCGAGGGTCAGCGCCCCAGTGGCCACCTCTGCCGGGTCTCCCAGGGCGGTGATCTTCCCGTCCGGGCCCGTCGTGGTCGGGCCGGGGGTCTCCTCGAGTGCCGGACAACTGACCGGTGACATCAGCAGCAGCGGGGTGTCCGGGTGCCCGTCCCTGATCGTGTCCAAGAATCCGTGGACCGCCGGGCCGAACGTCCGCAGCCGGAAGACGGCGAGGCCGACGATGTTGATGCCTACCTTGAGGCTGATCAGGTCGGCGGGCATGTCGCGGATCGTCCGGGCGATATACGGATCCAGCAACGCGTTACCCGCTTGGCTGATGTTGACCACCTCCGCCCCTCCGAGTGAGGCCGCCACCACCGGCCAGGTGCCGGTCGGACCGTCAGCCTCGATGCAGTGGCTGATGGAGCTGCCGTGGTGCACCCAGCGGCGCCGACCGTCCGGTAGGGGCGGTAGCACGTCGCCGTCGGCGCGCAGTGCCACCAGTTCCGTGGGGGTCTGCTGCGGCAGCCACAGTTCGACGTCCTTCATGCCGGCCGGTAGCCCGGTGAACCGCACGGTCCCCGGCTCGCCCGGAACCAGGCGCTGCACGCTCCCGGGGCCTGCCATCCGCAGCACGTTGCCCACCGGCGCTTGCCGGCGCCCGGCCAGGGTGCCGTTCACCAGCAGCTCGAGCACCCCGGTCGGGCGGGGCCGGGGGTCGCCGTCCAGCTGTCCTGTGGAGGTGAGCACCTCGAGTTCCAGCTCACGTGCGTCGGTGCGGAACACCAGCCGCACGCCCGAAGGCATCACGGTCACCCCGTAGACCGACGGATCCTGGTACTGCTCCTTGGTCCAAGCGGGCAACCGGCGCGGCATCACCCCCGCCGGCGTGATCTCTGCGTCCAGCGCACCACGTAGCTCCACCGGTCCGCCGGTAAGCGGAACCACCCGCATTGCCACCGTCACCGCTCCTGCCCGAAGGGCCTGGTCTCTGTCACGTCCTCATCCTCCCGTACAGGCGGACCTGGTACCCAGGGGGTGGCAGTACCCCCATGAACGGACTCCGTGGTTCCAGGACCAGCGGCGCTTCCTGATCGTCGGCATGACCACGTCTTCCGCACCGGGTCGGCCGGCGCTGGAACGGGTGGCCGCCCAGCCGTATGAGGGAACCATGGCGATGTCGCCGGCCGCGTAGCTGTACGCGAAGGATGTGGCACCGCCCGCGGTGCAGCCCGGCAGCTACCTGCCCGAGCCGTGCCTGCCCAGCGCGGAGCGGATCACCGAATACGCCAACCCCATGGAGTTGAGCAAAGAGACGCCGGAGCCGCTCGGGGATGGGAGCACGTGGCCGGCAGCCCACGCGGGTGTGGACAGCTCCTGCCGGAGGAGTGCTATCGGAAGACCTGTCCACAGCACCCGGCTGGAAAGTCGACGGCTGGGCTTCCCGGGGCGCCACCGACCCAGGCCCCGAAGTGTCGGCACCTGCGGGCCAAGCGTTCCGTAGACTCCCCGGATGACAAGCGATCTTCTCCGTCTCACCGTCCTGGGGAGTGCGACGCCCTACGCGAGCGTGGACAACCCGTGCTCCGGCTACCTGGTTTCCAGCGGCGGCACCCGGGTCTGGGTGGACGCGGGCAGCGGAACGCTGGCTCAGCTGCAGCGGCATGCCCGGCTCGATGAGCTGGACGCCATCTGGATCTCGCACCTGCATGCCGATCACAGCGCGGACCTGCTCACCGCCTACTACGCGGCGCTCTACGCGGACATACGACTCGCCGCGCCCATCCCCCTGTACGGGCCGCCGGGCATCGCCGACCGGTTGGCCCACTTCCTCACCAACACCTCGACGCGCAGCCTGGTCGAGTCCGCCTTCGCCGTCCATGAGCTGGTGGACGGTCATCAGGCACGCGTCGGCGCCCTCACCATGACCAGCCGGGCTGTGGCGCACGGTGTTCCGGCCTTCGCCGTGCGTATCGAGGCCGAGGGCCGGTCGTTGGTCTACTCCGGGGACTCGGCACCGTGCGCGAACCTCACGCGGCTGGCCGAGGGATGCGATGTGCTGCTGTGTGAGGCGGAGAGCGACCGGACGCCGCCCGAGGGCGAGCAGGTGCACCACACGCCCGAAGACGCCGGTGACACGGCCGGCGCGGCCCGGGCGGGCAGGCTGATCGTCACCCACGTCGGCCGTTCCCTCACCCCGCAACAGGCGGTGGCACGTGCCTCGGCGCGGTTCGACGGCCCCATCGACCATGCCGCACCCGGTGCCGTCTTCTCGATCGGTTAGGGGGAGCCTCCTCGATCTCCGGCGGCCAGCCACCCACCACCCGCGTGCACAACATCCCTGCGGGTCAACACGCCCGGCGCTTGTCGACGGCGAGTTCGCCGTTCAGGATCACCACGCTGAGGTCGCGCAGGGTTGCCGATGTCCGCGGTGGGATCGGCGTTCAGCACGAGCAGGTCGGCGCGCCGGCCGGGGGCCACCGTGCCGAGGTCGGGGCGGACGCACTGCCGCGACGCGCCGCTGGTGCCTGCGGCCAGTACCTGGGTGGGCGTCATCCCGGTCGCCACCATGAGTTCGGCCTCTTCCAGAGTGTTGGCTCCGAACAGGCCCCGGCCGCTGAAGGTGTCGCTGCCCAGCGCGATGTGCACGCCGGCCTCGGCGACCTTCTGGAGATTGCCACGGGCGTCCGGGTGGGCGTCGTCGATCCAGAGCGTGGGTGTGTAGGTGATGTCGTGTTCGAGCATCAGGTCGATGAGCGAGCGGTCGGTGAGGGGCTCGACGGTGACACCGTGCTCCAGGCCGTCCGCCCCGGCCTCGATCGCCTCGCGTGCCGCGGCTTGCTGGGTGGTGTGGACGGTGACCCGAAGGCCCCGCTCGTGCCCGGCCTCGATACCTGCCCGAAGGAGGTCGAGGGGAAGTCGTTCCAGCTCGACACCATCCGGAAAGGCGGGATTCTGCCAGAGGTATTTCGGCCCGCCGGAGTGTGCGCACGCGCCCTCTGACAGGAGTTTGATCGCGTCCACCTTGCGGTCGGCGAGGTGGTGCACCAGGTCGCGGATCTCCTGCACGCTGCCGACCTCTCCCGTGAAGCGCTCGCGCGCCCAGGGGTTGTCGCTGAAGACGGTGGCGGCGGGGTGCCCGTCGCGTCCCGTGATACCGCAACCGGTCGCCAGCAGTCGCGGGCCGCGCAGTGTGCCTTCGGCGATTCTGGCCCGTGTGTCCAGGATTCCGCCCGTCGGATCGCCCACCGACTTGATGGTGGTGACCCCGTGGTCGAGGAACAGCCCGAGCCGTCCGGGGAGCTCGTTCTCCTCGAAGGCCCGCATCGAGTCAGGACCAGAGACCGCGCGCACATCGTAGAAGTGGACATGCGTGTCGATCAGTCCCGGCATGACCCATCCTCCGGCCGCGTCCACCCCCTGGCCGCCCCTGAGCGGTTCGGCCGATACGGAGGCGATCTCTGTGCCGTCGATGGCGACGTCGTACAGACCGGTCAGCGCCTGGCGGCCGTCGAAGACATGTGCGCGACGGATGACGAGGTCGTAGGTCGCAGGTTCGCGGGCGTCGGCGCTCGCGAACGCTTCGGCTTTCTGGTGCATCGCTCTCACTCCTGGCACGTCTGGGCAGGTGTTCAGGTCCGGGTGCGGGCAGACGGATCGTGCGGCCGCTGACATCGGGAGCCGGAGGTCCCGGAGCATCACGCCCCCGAACAAACTGCAACTGAGCTAGTTACAGTTAGGGTGTGCGTCATGACACGGGACGTCTGTGCGTCACTGCTGAATCAGTGGTCCTTCGCTTCGTTGTCGCAGGCCAGTATCTGCCGCAGCAGGGCGGCGATCGTCGTCCGGCCGAGCTGTTCCTCCAGAGCCCGCTCCGCGTTCCGGAACTCGACGTCAAGCAGCTCGCCGATGTTGCGGCCGATCACGCATGCCCCACTGGGCGGATGGGGGTGCCTCGAGAAGATCCGCTCCCCCTCTACGGCGGCGTACGCGTCGTAGAGCGTGATGTCCCGCGGGGTGCGGGCAAGGGACCAGCCGCCGCCCCGCCCCTCGGTGGACCGCACCAGGTGAGCGTCTCGCAAGCGGCCCAGGACGCGCCGCACGAGAACCGGATTGCTTTCGAGGCTGTCCGCGATCTCCGCGGAAGTCAACGAGCCTCCACGCCGGTGCGCCAGCATCGCGAGCGCGTGAATCGCGACCGCGCTCCTGCTGCTCAGCCCCGCCATCTCCGGCTCCTGTCGCCGATCAACTGTCACGAACCTAGTTGCAGTTAGCTCGACGGTCAACCGAGCTGTCCGGGGCCTCGGATCTGGGCAGCTCGGATGCAGGGCGACGACGGCCCGGGAAAGGCGGCCGTCGTGAGCAGACGATGGCGCAGGTGAGTCGGAAGAGTTCCGGCGCAGGCCGGCGCGTGTCGTGACGGATGCGCAGGCCTTTGGACTGCTGCAGCCGCACTGGAGGTGAGGTCACGCCCGCAACCCGTCCACCGCCGCGTCGATCGCCGCCAGGGCCGCAGCGCTGTCGAGCCCCGCCCTCGATACGAGCGAGAGACCTTGGACCAGATAGAGCAGCATCTGGGCCTGGGCTGCGGGGCGGGCCTTGTCCGTGACCTCTCCGGCGGCCTGGGCGCGGTCGAGCGCGTCGGTGACGATGTCCGTGAACCGGCGGTACGAGCGCATGACGATCTCCGTGGCTTCGCTGTCCTGGGGGACGAGTTCGGCTGTCGTGTTGCCGACCAGGCAGCCCTGCGGCACGCCCACGTCGGAGATCAGTTCGTCCAGCCGTGCGGGATGGGTCAGGATCTCGCGCAGGGCAGGCAGGAGCGGACTGGTGTCGAGCGTCGCGATCAGGTGCCGCTCGTACACCTCCCAGTAGAGCCTGACGGCTTCGAGGTAGAAACGGCGCTTGTCGCCGAAGGTGCCGTAGAGGCTGCCGCGCTCGACGGCCAGCGCGTCGACCAGATCCTGGATCGACGTCGCCCCGTATCCCCGGGACCAGAACAGTTTGAGTGCGCGCTCCAGCGTCTGTTCCTTGTCGAACTCGCGGGGGCGTCCGGTTCGTGCCACGTGCTCGATCCTACGACTTCTTGACTAGACGTTCAAGAAGTCGTAGCTTCCGTTGCGTCACTTCTTGAACGGGCGCACAGAAGTCGGTCGCTCACTGGCCGGCACGAAGGGCGAAGCAATGGAATTTGCAGGCAAGACGGCACTCGTCACCGGATCCGGCGCGATCGGGGGACTCGGGCACGCGACGGCCAGGGTGCTGGCCGCGGGCGGCGCCGACCTGATCCTGACCGGCACCGATCCACGGCGCGGTGCCCAGGTCGTGGAAGACCTCGGCGCAGCCGGTGGCGAGTCCGCCGGGTCGGTGCGTTTCGTCGCCGCCGATGTGTCCGACTTGGCAGGCGTGCGACAGCTGGCCGAGGACGCCGGAGCCGTCGACATCTTGGTCAACAACGCGAGCGTCATGACGTTCTCCCCGACCACCGGGCAGGATCTCGCGAGCTACGACGCCGCCTTCGCGGTCAATGTGCGTGCTCCGTTCCTGCTCACCGCACTGCTCGCGGAGAAGATGGCCGCGGGCGGCGGCGGCAGCATCGTCAACGTCAGCTCCACCGCGGCCGGCCTCGGTATGCCGGGCATGGCCGTCTACGGCGCCACCAAGGCGGCGCTCGAATCGTTGACCCGCACCTGGGCGGCGGAATTCGCCGAGTCGAACGTGCGGGTCAACGCCGTCGCTCCGGGCCCGATGCGCACCTCGAAGGTGGTCGCGGCGATGGGCCCGGACATGGGGGGCATGGGCCTGACCACCGCGCTCAAGCGCACCTCGGACCCGGCCGAGGTGGCCCGCGTGATCGCCTTTCTCGCCAGTGACCGGGCCAGTTACATGACCGGGGCGATCGTGGCCGCCGACGGTGGCCGCACCGCAATCTGAGGAGGAACAGAACAATGGATCGTCTTGCGGGAAAGTACGCGCTGATCACAGGAGGGACGAGCGGTATTGGCCTTGAAACGGCCCGCGAGTTCCTCGCCGAGGGAGCGACTGTCGCCATCACCGGCCGCTCTCAGGAAAGGCTGGACGAGGCGGCCCGGCAATTGGACGGCCCGCTGCTGACCATCGCCAGTGACGCCGGCGACATACCCGGCCAGGCGGCGCTCGCGGCGCGGCTCCGGGAGGAATGGCCGAGGCTCGACATCCTGATGAGCAACGCCGCCGACGTCACCCACCTCCCCATCGAGGCATGGACCGAGGAGGCGTTCGACAGGCTCCTCGCGACCAATCTCAAGTCGCCGTTCTTCCTGATCAGGGACCTGCTGCCGCTCTTCTCGCAGCAGTCCTCGGTCATCCTCGTCGGCTCGGTCTCCGCGTATATCGGTCACGAGAACGCGACGGTCTACGGCGCGGCCAAGGCGGGCCTGCTCTCCTACACACGTGGGCTGACCCATGAACTGAAGGACCGGGGGATCCGCGTCAACGGACTGAGCCCGGGCCCGACGATCACCAACGCGTTCGCGCCCCTCGGCCCCGAGCGCCAGGCCGCCCTCTACGAGGAACTCCGGCAGACCGTGCCTCTCCATCGTCTGGGAACCGCCACCGAGCTGGCGAAGGCGGCGGTCTATCTCGCCTCGGACGAATCCGCTTACACCGCAGGGACTGTGCTGCGCGTCGACGGGGGCATCGGGCAGCTCGCGTACTAGCTAGTCCTTGGGTCAGGGATTCTGTTCAGACGGCCGGCGAGGGGTTCGGGGATCTCGTCTGCGGTCTTCGTCCGGACACGGGGCTCGGGTCCGGTGTCTCATGCGCCGGTGTCTCATGCGGCGATCCGGGCACGGATGTCCTTCGCCGGGGCCTGGACGCTCGTGTGGACGCCTCGCCGTATCTGCTTGTCCGTCAGCTCTGCGAACCAGTGTTCCACCAGGTTGAGCCAGGGGTTTCGTGGGTGGGTGGCGTGGTCGCCCGCCAGAAGCTCCTGGTCCAGCCTGGCCGGGAATTCCCTGGACTCCTCGGCGCCCGATGTCGGCGGTGCGGGGAGCCGGTCACCGTCCAGGCCGACCCCATCGTGGACCTTGTCGACGAAGCAGTTCCTCGTCCTCGTGCGTCCTCGTGCCGGCGGTGATGGCGGAAGCGCGTGAAGGGCGCGGTCGGACCGGCCGACGACCCTGGGCGGGGCTGGTGGGCTGCCTGATGTGGCGGGCGCGCGATTCGCTACCGGGCCGGGGAGTGCTTGCGGCTGGGGTCCAGTCGAAAGTCGGGACACTCGCGGTTCTGACACGCACCCGGCCTCCATACGGGCACGAATACACCGAGGCTCTTGTGGCGGTGTACTGCGACCGGCACGGACTTCTTACAGGTCGGACATGTGTACGTTTCGGTATTCCGCTTCACTTTGACCATTTCTTTACTATATGCCCGTACTGGGCGTGTCGTGAAGTGACCTCACGGGCGGTGTGCTGGGCTGCTCGGTGGTTCGTGAGGCGTCCTGTGCTTGTCGCTCTGGTGTGCGCTGTCTGCCGGGGCCGGCCTTCTGAGGCTGAGCACCACGGAACCAGCCAGGACGACGACGATGACCGCGAGGCTGATCGGTGAAGGGATTTCCGGGATGCCGGGGCTGATCATCTTGTGACATGCCTGGAGGATGAGCTTGACGCCGATGAAGCCGAGAATGATCGCCAGGCCCTTGTTCAGATAGTGGAAGCGGTCCAGGAGGCCGGCGAGCATGAAGTACAGGGCCCGCAGACCGAGGATCGCGAACGCGTTGCTGGTGTAGACGATGAAGGCGTCGTCGCTGACCGCGAGGACGGCCGGGACACTGTCGACGGCGAAGATCAGGTCGGCCGCCTCGATCGCGGCTACCACCGCGAGCAGCGGGGTCGCCACCCGTCTGCCGGCTTCCCTGACGAAGAACTTCGCCCCGGCGTACTCGTCCCGCACCGGGATGATCTTGCGGAGCATCCGCACGGCGAAGCTCTTGCCCGGGTCGAAGCTCTCCTGCTCGTCTTTGAGGAGCTTGTAGGTGCTGTAGAAGAGGACTGCCGCGAAGGCGAACAGCACCGCGGTGAAGCGGCTGACCACGGCCACTCCGAGGGAGAGGAAGATCCCGCGGAAGACGAGCGCGCCGACGACGCCGAAGAACAGCACGCGATGTTGATAGGCGCGTGGCACCTTGAAGTACGCGAAGATCACGGCGAAGACGAAGAGGTTGTCGACCGACAGGCTCTTCTCCAGCAGCCAGGCTGTCGTGTATTCGGTGCCGGCGGTGGTTCCGAGAACGAGGAAGACGACCGCGCCGAAGATCAGGGCGAGGCCCACCCACAGGCCGCTCCAGGCGGCTGCCTCCTTGAACCGGATGACGTGCGCGGTGCGGTGGGACAGCAGGTCCACCGCCAGCGCCACGACCACCGTCGTGGCGAACGCCCCCCACAGCCAGAGTGGGACCTCAAGCACGCCGAACACCCCTCACTGCCGCCCGCGTGAGATGCGCCGACCCTTGCACGGCCGACCCTTATACACGAGTGTCCGGCATCGAGCCCCCGACAGCATGTGGAGCGGGTGACCGGCGGCGCGGCGATCAACTCCTGCAGTCACGCGGTGTTCGCCTCGCCCACGGCCCGCCACCGTTCCAGCAGCTCCGGCGTTCCATCGGCCACCGGGACCATCCGTACGACCTCGTCTTCCTCCTGGCGCCGGAGCAGCTCCGCGGCCGGGACCTCGTCGACCGCCGGTCGGGGGGCGCACGGCCGCTATGCGGTCGATCTTCTCGAACAGCTCGGCCCTGACGATCCTGCGGTCGGCAGGACAGCCCTGTCGAACGCCACGACGAATGGATCGCCTTCCCCCCGCCGCTACCTCTCCAACGAGAGCGTGGACGCCCTCTGTCCCGACGCCACGATCGTCCTGCCAGCCACATCAAACGACTGATCACCCGCACTTCTGTCCCGGCTGCGGGAGGATGCGTGACCGGCCCGACCGTTCATTGGATCAGGTCGGTGGGTGGGTGTTGTCGGCTGTGAGGGGTCCTGGCCCGCGTAGGAGGAGCCGGCGAGGGCGGAGGGCCTGGTCTTCCTGCGGCGCCCGGCTACGGCCTTCATCGCCGTCCCACTCCCAGGAGGCGATCGTCAGTAGCGCGACCATCTGCACCTCGCGCACAGCGCAGTACCGGGGGTTCGGGTCGATGCGGCCCCAAGGGGGCCGGCCGCCGACCTTCCAGCCGGGTGCGTTGCCCGGCACGGGCCCGCCGACTGAGGGTCGTGGCGCGCGAGGTCCCCAGGGAGATCCCGATGTGACCGGCAAGCCGTCAGCCGGTGTGACGACGCGCCGGAAAGGCGCTGGGCCGGCTGCCGGCGTGGTGCAGCCGGGGGAGTGACGGGCCGGGACGGGAGGCGGACGGCTACCCCGCCACGAGCCGCCCGTTGCGCATCTCGATCGTCCGGTCCGCGAAGTGGCGTACGACCGCCTGGTCGTGGCAGATGAACAGGTATGCGATCCCCAGCTCTTCCTGCAGGCCGGCGAGCAGGTTGAGGATGCCGGCCCGTACGGACGGGTCGAGGGCGGAGACCGGCTCGTCGAGGACGATGAGCCGAGGCTCGGACGCCAGCGCCCGCGCGATGCCCACGCGCTGGCACTGCCCGCCGGACAGCTCGTGCGGGAAACGGTCGCCGTGGGCGGTGTCCAAGCCGACCCGGTCGAGGAGCTCGGCGACCCGGGCGGGGCCGTCCGCGCCGTCCCAGCGGCCCTGAACGCGCAGGGGCTCCGCCACCGCGTCCCGGACGCGGTGGCGGGGGCTGAGCGAGCCGTAGGGGTCCTGGAACACCGGCTGCATCCGGGGGCGGACCGGACGGAGCTCGCGATCGGTGAGTGCGGTGAGCTCCAGGCCATCGAAGAAGACCTCGCCCGCGGCCGGGCGGCGCAGTTGCAGCACCGCGGTGATCGTGGAGGACTTGCCGCATCCCGAGGGGCCGTTCAGGGCGAGGGTCTCGCCCGCTTCCAGGGCGAAGGAGACGTGGTCCACGGCGGTGACCGGGCCGTAGCGCACGACCAGGTCGCGAACGTCCAGCAGCGGGTCCGCGGTGCGGCGCGGCGGGGGGATCACAGGGGTGCTCATACGGACCGCTCCAGGAACAACTCGGCCGCCGGGCGGGGTACGTCCTCCCAGCGGTGGCAGGAGGCCTCGTGGCCGGGGCCCACCGTCCGGGACCGCGGCTCCTCGCGACGGCAGCTGTCGTCGGCCAGCGGACAGCGGGGCGCGAAGGCGCAGCCGGGTGGGAGACGACCGAAGGCGGGCGGGGCGCCGGGGATGGTGGGGAGACGCCGACAGCCGCTGCGCCCACCGGCCTCTGCCGGCGGCAGAGACGCCAGCAGCCCCGCCGTGTACGGCGCCGCAGGGCGGTCCAGCACGTCTCGGGCCGAGCCCTGTTCAGCCTGGCGGCCGGCGTACATCACGAGCACGCGGTCGGCGTGGTCGCGGACCGTCCCCAGGTCGTGCGTGACCAGGACGAGGGCGGCGCCCACCGCCTCGCGCTGCTCCCCGAGGACCCGCAGCACCTGCTCCTGGAGGTCCGGGTCCAGAGCGGTCGTCGGCTCGTCGGCGACCAGCAGATCCGGCTCGTTGATCGTGGCCATGGCGATGACGGCGCGCTGGCGCATCCCGCCGGAGTACTCGTGCGGATACGCCCGTGCCTTGCGCGCGGCGTCCGCGATGCCCACCCGGTCGAGCGCGGCGACCGCCCGCGCCCGGGCCTCCGTCCGTGAGACGCGTGCCACGGACCGTACGGCGGCGGCGAGTTGGTCGCCCACGGAGTGCACCGGGGAGAGCGCGGAGAGAGCGTCCTGCGGGACCAGCGCCGTGCGGCGGCCCCGCAGGGCGGCGAGGGCCGAGGCCCGGGCCCCCACGAGTTCGTCGTACGAGCCCGGCGGGCGGCGCAGCCGCACACTCCCCGTCAGGAGGGCGCCCCGTGGGACTGAGCCCAGCAGCGCGTGTGCCGTGAGGGACTTGCCCGCGCCGGACTCGCCGACCACGGCGAGAACCTCGCGGGCGCGTACGTCGAAGGCCAGCCCGCTGACGGCCGGGACCCCGTGCAGGGTGATACCGAGATCGCGTACCGAGAGCAGGACATCGGGGTCAGGTGGCGTCGCCGTCAAGCTAGGCCTCCTTCCGGGAGGAGGGGTGGGAGGGGGAGCCGGATCGTGCGGCTGTGCGGCCGGGTGCCGTACGGCGGGCGCGGACGGTGCGCCCTTGTGTGTACGCCGCGCCCGCCACGGCGAGGCCGGCCAGCAGCGCGAGGGCGACCGCCGGGCTGAGCCCCGCCCACGGGGCCCGCTCCACGTACGCCCGGGACTCCTCCAGCAGCAGGCCCCACTCGGGGGCGGGTGGCTGGGCGCCGAGCCCCAGGAAGCTCAAGGAAGCGAGGGCGAGGGCGATGCCGGGGAGGCGGAGAACCGCGTGCCGGGTCACGGGGCCGGCCACCGACGGCAGGACGTGGCGGGTCAGGATCCACCACGGGGTGGCGCCGATGGCACGCTGGGCGGTCAGGAACGCCGACGCGCGCACCTCCTGCACCAGGGCCGCCGCGTGTGCGGAGAGCGGGGGCCAGGAGACCAGCGCGACCGCGAGGGCGGCGCCGCCTGTACCGGGGCCCACGGCCGCCGCGACCAGTATGCCGACGATCACCGGTGGCAGCGCGTTGGCGATGTCGGAGGCCCCGGCGGTCACCCGCGGCAGGAATCCGAGGGTCAGCGCGAGGAGCAGGCTCGCGAGGCACACGGCGACGGCCGTGCCCACCGTCGTGAACGCGCCGTGCCCGAGCCGGGCCAGCACGTCCCGGCCGAGCCCGTCGGTGCCGAGCGGATGCGTCCACGACGGGGGCAGCAGCCGGGCCGTCGTGTCCACGGTGTACGGGTCGCGCAGCAGGCCCCAGCCGATGGAGCCCAGCAGAACGGCGCCCAGCGCCACCGGGACTGCCGGGTGAGCGCGCACGGGGCGCGGTGCGGGCAATGTGAGGCCGGCGTCGCGCAGGGCCGGACCGAGCAGACGGCGCCGTACGAGCGCGGCCAGCGCGCCCGCGGCCAGTCCCAGCACCAGCAGGACGAGCACGGAACCCTGAAGCAGCGGCAGGTCCTGGGACTTCGCCGCCCCGAGCGCCGTACGGCCGATGCCGGGCACGGAGAACACCGTCTCCACGGCCACCGCACCGCCGGTCAGACCGACGCTCACCATGCCGAACTGCGGGAGCAGTGGCGGCAGAACGCGCCGCAGCGCGGCCGCCGCGACGCGTGCCCTGTTCACCCCGGCTCCCCGCCACAGTTCCGCCCAGCGCTCGTCCAGCACGGGCGACAGCGCGTCCGCGACCAGGCGGCCGAGGAGCCCGCCCGCCGGGACGCCGAGGGAGACGGCGGGCAGGACGAGGTACTGCGGGCCTTGCCAGCCGGAGGTCGGGAGTATCCCCAGCCACACCCCGCACACCAGCAGCGCGACCGTGGCGAGCAGGAACTCGGGAACGGCGGCGAGCATGGCGCCGAACGCGCCGGCCGTTCCCCGCCCGCGCACGAGCACCGGTGCGACCAGCGCGCACGCGAGCAGCACCGCGACTGCGAGGGCGGCGGCCATGAGGCCCAGCGACACTTGGAGACCGGAGAGCACGGAGGGCAGCACGTCGGTGCCCGACACCCACGAGGTGCCGAGGTCGCCGCGGACCAGTCCGGCGAGCCAGTCCCCCAGCAGGTCCAGGGGACCCGCGTCCAGGCCGAGGTCCCGGCGCACCGCGTCCAAGGCCTCCTTGGTGGGCTCCTGCTCGGCTGACCGGGCCCGCAGCACGGTCAGCGCGGGGTCGCGGCCGGACAGCCAGGGCAGCAGGCCCACGGCGGCCAGTACGGCGGTGAGGCAGACGAGGCGCGTCAGCATGGCCACACCGGCCTGCCCGCGTGCGCGGGACCTCACGTGACCAGGGTGTCGATCGTGACCAGTTCCCGCTCGCGCGGGTCGTGGGCCGCGCCCGCGACCCCGGCCGCGTCACCCTGGATGACGCGCTCGTGCAGCATGGGCACCGCGGCGTCCGTGGCGAGCACGGCGGCCTCCGCCTCGATGATCGCCTTGCGCCGCACATCACCGGCCGGCGCCGAGGACGCCTTCTCCAGCGCCTTGTCGACGGCGGGGTCGGCCAGCTGGGAGATGCCGAAGGATCCCTCGGAGCCGAAGTCGCTGTAGAGGTAGGCGGCCGGGTCGCCGGAGTCGAGGACGGTCGCCCGGGACAGGATGAACGCGTCGAACTGGCCGGCCAGCGCGTCGGACTCGATGTTCGCGTACTCGCGGATCTCCAGCTTCACCTTGAAGCCGGCGTCCCGCAGCTGCTGTTGCAGGGTGGCAGCGACCTCGGGGAGTTCGGCCCGGTCGGTGAAGGTACCGATGGTGATGGTCTTCCCGGCCGGGCTGCCGGCCTTCCCCCGTCCCTCGACCGGCTCGCGCAACCTGGCCGCCCACGGGAGCGCCGGTCCCAGGAGGCCCTCGGCGACGTCGGCGCGTCCCTCGTACACGCCGTCCACGATGGACTTCGCGTCGATCGCCTCCCGCGCCGCAGCGCGCAGCGAGGCGTCCTTGAAGACGCCCTTCTCCGTGTTCAGGTAGAGGGTGTTGGTGCGGGGCATGGGCACCTCGGTGATCAGGTCCTGGTCCAGCACGGCGGCCTGCGAGACGGGGACCGCCTCGACGATGTCGGCCTCGCCGCTGCGCAGGGCGGCGGCGCGGGCGGTGCCGTCGGGGACGAACGTGACGTCGATGCCGGGGGCCTTGGCCCTGCCGCCCCAGTAGTCCTCGTAGCGGTTGAGGGTGGCGGAAGAGGTGCCGTTCACCTTCGTCAGCTCGAAGGGGCCGGTGCCCGCGCCGATCGGGTTGACGGTCTTCCCCTGGTACGCCTTGGCGGCGAGGATCGCGAGTTGCGGAGAGCTGAGGCGCTGCGGGACGAGCGGGTCGTCCTCGGCGGTGGTGACGGTGACCTTGTCCCCGTCGGCCTTCACGGTCATGTCGACGCCGTCGAGGATGCGCGGCTTGGGAGAGGCGGTGGCGGCCCGGGTGAGGGAGTTGGCAGCGGCCTCGGCGGTGAGGTCGGTGCCGTCGTGGAAGGTGACGCCGGCCCGGACGGTGAAGGTCCAACTGCGTCCGGAGTGCTGCCACTCGGTGGCGAGCGCGGGCTCGGCGTCACCGTCCGCGTCCAGCTTCACCAAGGTCTCGGCGGTCGACCACCGGGACAGCTTGAACGCGTCGTCGGAAAGCGGGGAGAGCCCGGAGCGCGGCGGCTGCATCATCGCGACGCGTATGCGGCGGCTCTCGCCCTCCGAAGCACTGTCGGTGTCCGACGCCGCGGAGAAGCAGCCGGTGAGCAGGAAGCAGGCGGTGGCGGCCGCGGCGAGAGAGAGGGGACGGACGGGGAGGCGCACGAGGACACTCCGGGATGGTGCTCGGTCAAGATCGGATGTGCGATGACCGTAACACGATGACAATCGTTTTCATAAGGCCGGGTGCCGGGTGCAACCTGCCGGTTCGGATCGGTGGCGCCGAGTACGAGCCCCGAGGTGCGACACCTCATCGGGAACCGGACCCGGAAGACACGGCTGCACATCCTGAAAGTCGCCGGTGACCTCTTCTGCTCCCGCGGCGTCCACGCGTCGGAATGGACCTGGCGATCAGCAGGGCCGAGGTGGCCAACGCCACCCTCTACCGACAGGTCGCCACCAAGGACGACCTGGTCACCGCCTACCTCGTCACCCGGAACAACGACGGGTGGCAGCACCTGCGTGAAACCGCCGCCGCCGCGCCCGACGCCCGCGCACGCATCAGCGTCCTCTTCGGCCTCACCCGCCAGGACATGAACCAACCCGGCGGCGGGCCGGGCACGGGTGGGGTTCACTCGGTTCCGGTCGTACGGCGGGCAACCGAGCCGGGCCCGGTCCGGGGCGGTGCTCCCAGGGTACCGAGGGCGGCGAGGCGTCCCCGGGCTTCGGTGAGGTGGACGGGGTCGGCTGCCGTGCCGAGGGACACGCACCGGGTGAAGGCGTCCCGGGCATCGTCGCGGTGCCCGGCAGCGGCCAGCAGGGCGTCGCCGAGGCGGGAACATGTTCACTCTCTGCGAGCCCTGACCGTGACTGACAGGCGCTCTGTCAGCGCTGGCGGTCGGCTGCTGATGTGGCCAGTTCGGCGAGCCGGGTGGAGTCCGGCAGGCCGGTGAGTTCGGCGTGTGCCTGTTCGGCGCAGGAGGATGCCATGTGGGCCGCCTTGTCGAGAGCGCCGGTGCGGGTCAGCACGGCGAGGACGTCCCTGTGTGCGGTGACGGGGTCGGTGCCTCCGTTGAATACGGTGGTCATACGGTTCCGGTCGGCTTCGTCGGCGGCTTCGTAGGCGAGCAGGACAGGCAGGGTGGGTTGGAGGTTGGCGACGTCACTGATGGCTGTCTTGCCGGTGACCTGTTCCTCGGTGGTGTAGGGGAGCAGGTCGTCACGGATCTGGAAGGCCATGCCGAGCTGTTCTCCGTACTGGCGCAGGGCCTGGTGCTGCTGCGGGGTTGCTCCGGCCAGGATCGCGCCGGCCTGGCAGGCGGCGCCGGTCAGCGCGGCGGTCTTGGCTTGCATGACGTTCAGGACGGTTGGCACTCCGCAGGTCAGGTCGCCGCGGATTTCTGTTTCGCGCATGATGCCCTGGCACATGTGTCGCAGGGCTTCGATGGTGACGCGTGCCGCTTGCAGCACACGCTCGGCGGGGCCGGAGCTGAGGAGGGCCGCGATTCCGGCCATGGACAGTCCGTCGCCTGCTGCCAGGGCTTCGGCGAGGCCGTACTGTTCGGCGGTGGAGGCCCGCCCGCGGCGTACCGGGTCCTGGTCGATGATGTCGTCGTGGACGAGGCTGGCGACGTGCAGGCATTCGATGCCGGCCGCGAAGGTCAGCACCTGGTCGGCGGTTCCGCCGACGGCTTTGGCCGACTCCATGCACAGCACGGGGCGCAGGAGCTTGCCCGGCGGGAACAGCGCGTCCAGGCAGGCCAGCTCCAGCAGGCTGTCGCCACTGCCCACCCAGCGCAGTAGCTCGGCTTCCAGGAGCGGAATGTCCGTGTCGCTGGAGTGGGGCACAGGAGGAGACATGGCGCGTCCTTTCACAGGTCAGCAGGGGATCGCGGCGCGCATGAAGGGGCGCCACACGTTGAGCAGCGTGCCCAGGGGTGGCTGTACCGGTCGGTGGAGGACGTCCGGGCCTGCGGCCAGCACTGCGGCGATGATCAGGGCCATGTACTCACAGAGGGGGCCTACGGGGCCGTGTTCCGCTCCGGCGGCTTCGCGCAGTCGCTCGGTGACACGCGCGGTCTCGAACGCGATGAGGTCGGCCACAGCCGGTGTCCAGCGTTTGGCCTTGATGTCCTCGGCGCGCACGTCGAACCGGTCGAGATCCTCCAGCGGCAAATAGAGGCGCCCGTCGTCGAGGTCCTCCGACAGGTCGCGCAGCACATCCGTCAGCTGTGCGAAGACGGAGAACTCGCGTACCAGCAGCTCATGGGCAGGTTCGGTCGCGGCGCCCGTCACCCGGTAGTGCACGGCCATCGGACCTCCGACCACTTGCACGCACCATTGGCGCAGTTCGTCGAAGGTAGCGAAGTCACGGAAGTCGAGGTCCCGCCGCATCGCTGTGAACATGTCCTCGACCACCGGCAGTGGCAGACCGTAAGTCTGGTAGGTGTGGACCGTGGCGTGCAGGACGGGGTCGGGGGAGCCTCCGGTGGCGAAGGCTGCCCAGGTGGCCTCGACGAATCGGGTGAAGCGGCGCTGGCGGTCTTCGGTCGGGCCGGTGTCCACGCACCTATCGGCACGGCAACCGTGCGCGGCCAGTGCCGCCGCGTGTGGCCGAGCCGCTGCGGGAGCGCTGCGCAGGCCATGCCAGCGGCCGGTCCCTCCGTCGGCGCTGTCCAGCTCTCGCACACACACCGTGTAGCAGTGCCGAAGGACCGGATCCGTGATACCCGCCGCGTCGAGCCATCGCCTTACCAGCATTTGTGAGCCCTTTCTGCTCAACGGCTCCCTTCCGGGGCCAGGACTTCGCTCTGCGATGAGGGCGCGACCGACCCCGTAGGGCGTCTTGTGAGCTGTCGCACCGGGACAGTTGCTCAGCGGGGCGTCGACGTGGCCCGTGCCGGGGCCGCAGGCCGCCGGTACCTGGCGAGCCAAGGCCGATGGAAGGATGACCTGGTGGTCAGGGCGTCTTTGGTGCGGCGGTGGAAGGCGAGCAGGCCCAGAAGGGCGGCGCCGGCGAACCACAGGATCTGGACGGCCAGACCGCCGGGCAAGGGTGTGTGGGTGAAGCCCGCAGCGGTGGCGGCCTGCATGGTGCCGTAGGTGGGCAGGAATTGCACGGCCGCGCTGTTGGTGCCAACGCTGGCCAGGGGGCTTTGCAGGCCGGCATCGACGAGGCTGGTCATGACCAGGGCGAACATACCCTCCACCTCCCGGCGCAGCAGAGAGCCGAAGACGACACCGAGGGCCCCGTAGGCCATCGCTCCGCAGAACAGGGCCGCGGCGAGCTGTACGGGCTGGCGCGGGCTCCAAGCCGTGCAGATCACTCCGGTGGCATAGACGGCGATGGCGCCCGAGGCCAGGGCCAAAGAGGTGGTCTTGGCCAGGACGAGATGGAAGCGGGGGAAACCGGCCATGGCCAACCGGCGGTCGAAACGTCCGCCGTTGAACGTGACGGCGAACATCATGAACCCGGTGATCAGGGTGACGGCATTGATGGCACCGGTGATCTGCGTGATCTGGTTGCCCGCAGGTTCCAGCAGCCGGCCGGTCGCGCGCAGCCTGAAGGTCAGGGGCCTGCTGGGGATGACGGCGTAGGCCAGGCTGATCCACGAGGGGATGAACAGGGCGACCAGGACCATGGCGAGCCTGTTACGGGCGTGCTCGACCAGGTCGAAGCGGGCTGCTGTGAGATACAGACGCAGGTGTCGCCTCACGCCGACACCGCCCTTTCGGGATGCAGGACGCCGCTCCGAAGCCGGCACAACTCGTCCAGGCCTTCATGGCGGTGGCGGACCGTGCTGCCCTGCGGGCGCAGTTCGCCGGACAAGACCTTCAGTGGCGTCGATGTGCCCGCACCGTCCTCCCCGACGGTCCCGGCCGGCACACCGGGCCGCAGATCAAGCTCTGACCCCCGCAGTACCTCACGATGACCGAACGCATGACGCACATCCCTGACTTCCACCACACCCCCCGGGCCCGCAGACCGTGCCACACACTCGGCGCCGACCACCCACCGTCACTGCAAGGCTAGACATCACATATGACCAAAAGTGCAACTGAAGCCGCTGGATAACCCGCACGGGTGAAGACCCGCGCCGTAAACGCGGCCGGGAGCTCAGTGAACGCTTCCCAGCCTGTGGTTCGCGAGTGAGGGCGGCAGGTGGCCGGGGTGCGTGACGTGGCAGGGCTCCTGGTCGTTTCGGCTGGTGATCTCACTCGCCAACGTCTCGACGCAGGAGTCCTGTTGTCCCCACCGTGCCATGCTCGACGTCCCGCACGAGGTCGTGGAACGTTTCCTGCTGATCCACGCCCGAGGGAGTGAGCTGGGCTCGCGCCGGCACAGGCTGGACTGCTTCCGGCAGGCGCCGCTGGTCCAGGTCCATCTGCGCAAGAACGAGTCGCTGGCCCGGGTCGCCGCGGGGTTCGGCGACTCCACCGCGACCGCCGGCCGGTATGTGACCGAGAGGGTCGACATCCTCGCCGAGCGCGCTCCGAGCCAGCACGAAGCGCCGGCCGGGCCCTGCGGTCGGGTGGCGGTCCTTCCTCTCGTCCGACGGCCCAGCGATTCCGGTCGCATGCGAACTCACCGGAGCGCTTGCGAGAAGCGCACGGGGATGTGCCGGATCCGGTCGTCGCTCACCGGTCGGTGTAGACACGGACTTGCTGCGGCCGCACGATGCGCTCCTCCAAGCGGTAGCCGTGCCGCACTACTTCGGCGACATCGCCGCTCTGCTCCGGGGAGAGCGCGGCGATCACCCCGACGGCCTCCTGCGTGTCGGGATCGAACGGACCTCGGGTGACGGGGATCCGCGTCATGCCGTACTTCTCCAGGAGAACCAGCAGCTCCGCCGCGACTGAACCGGCGAAGGCGTCGTCCTGCCGCTCGACCCGGTCGACGAGGAGTACGAGGTCGTAGAGCAGCGGCTGCAGGATGCGGCCCTCGGCGGCCCTGCGCGTGTGGTCCAGGTCGGCGAGCAGGCCGTCGATGCTGCGCCGGGTCTCCCGGTCGTTGAGCAGCCGCCGGCGGAATTGGTCACCGAGTGCCGCGAGTTCGTCGCGCATGCCGTCGACCGCATCGGCTACGACGGCGAACGGGTCCGGTGCCAGGGCGGGCGGTGGGCTCGGCGGTGGCCAGGACGGCTCCGTGGGCTGTGGGCCCGGTAGCTCTTCCGGCTGTGGCACGGGGGGCGGAATGGTCATGAGGCTCTCCCGGTCTGCGGCTTCTGGTTGGGTGGCAGGTCGTTCAAGGTGTGTCGCCAACGCGGCTTGATGCCCATCGCGATCGGCAGTCCGACGAGTGCGGCAAGGGCCAGTGGCTTGAACACCGGCGGCACCACCAGCATGAGCGCGAAGCAGCCAGCCATGACCCCCGCCATGCTTCTGTACCAGCGCCAGGTCCTGGCGCGTGCCCGGCTCGCGTCCTCTCGGTAGGTGTTCAAGAGGTTGCGGAGCTCGTTGTCCGAGACACCGACGGCCAGTGCCTGCTCCACGCAGTGCGTGACGTTGGAAGCGCCGGTCTCCGAGGCGACGACGTACCGCTGTCTGTCCGGGTGCCAGGACATCGACTCCTCGGCGCGCAGCGTCCAGATCCGGCCGATCTGGTTGCAGATGACCGCGTCACCGGGCCGCTCGACCAGGGCCCGCTCGTAGTTGCTCAGGGCCTCGTCGTAGCGGCCGGCCATGTGGAGGTTCTGGGCAGCGGCGATCCGGTAGTCGATGTCATCGGGGGCGAGGCGTACCGCCGCCAGATACCAGTCGGCCGCGGTGACAGGGTTGTAGAGCCACTCGTAGACCCGGGCGATCAGGACGTGGGTGAGCGCGTCGCGGGGATACAGCGCCAGAGCCCGCCGGAACTCCTGCAACGCGTCTCTCAGCTGCCCTTGAGCGGCGTGAATGGAACCGAGCAGCCGCCAGGCGTCCCCGTTGTTCTCGTCATGGTGCACAGCTTGCCGCAGCTCGTACAGGGCCCCCTCGTCGTCGCCCTCGCTCATCAGTCTGCGCGCGTGCCCCACCCAGTCCCTCACGTGCGGACCCGGCTGCCACTGGAGTTGTTGCTCGGGTGCGGACTTCGCCAAGCGGGAACGCTGCCGTGCCTGGCTCAGCATACGGTCGTAGGCGTGGCGCCGGGTGCGGTCGAGCAGTTCCTTCCTCGCCTGGGAGATCAGCTCGACCTTGTCCTCGGCCTCCCGCCTCTTCTTGGCGTCGGGGGCCCGGCTGGCCCGGCTCGACCAGGTACGGAAGGCCCGGTCGAGCTGCCCGGAGATCTGTTCCGCGGTCGCGGAAGCGTCGATGGCGAACTCCGCGTAGTAGTCGGGTATGTCGTCGGTCGTCATCGCTGTCGGCTCCGGCTGGAGGGGCGGAACTAGAGTGTCGGGATGCGGGCAACACGGTCACCGAGCTCGGTCAGTTCGTCCGGGCTCAGATTGTCGGGGCGCTCGAGCTCGAACTCGCCGAGCCACTTGCCCGTGGTGCCGTCCTTGACCTCGACGTGGATGATGCCGTCGACGTCGTAGGAGTAGACCACCTCGAAAGGCGCCCTCTTCGGATACCGCGGGATCTCGATGGTGCCCTCCCCGACCCGCTTCACATATGCCAGGTCTTCGTCGTCCCCCTCCGTCACCTGTACCCGGAGCCACCGCTGCCGGTCCAGGAGGGTGTAGAACGTGTCGCTCTTCTTGGTCGGCACCGGTGTGTTGTGCGGAATGATCACCGCGTTGTACTGGCGGTCGTGGTTGTCCAGGTCGGTCGCGACCATGCCGAGAGACTGAGAGGTGACGTCTTTGATGGACTTCACCTTCCCCTTGGTGAGGCGGGCCAGGCCGTCGCCGGAGGATGACTCGACGCTCGCCCCGCTGCCGACGTACTTCCGTTTCTCCGCCGCCTCCTCGGCGCGCACAGCGGCGTCCAGCGCGACCAGCGCGGCGCCGAGCGCGACCACCTCGTCCTGGGAGATGCCGCGCTCCGGCTCCCTGCCGGAGAGCCGCCGGATCAGTTCCTGCACCATGGGCATGCGGGTGGAGCCGCCCACCAGCAGCACCCGGTCGATGCCGTCCCAGCCCAGTCCCGCCTCCGCCAGTACGCCCTCGGTGATGATGCGCGTGCGGTCGAGGAGTTCGGCGGTGATCTCCTCGAACTTCTCGCGGGTCACCCGTATCTGCTCGTGGCGGCCGCCGGCAGAGAGCACCACGACGGCCTGCGGGGCGTTGGAGAGAGTCCGTTTGGCGATCTCCGCCTTGTCCCGCAGCTCGGCCTGCAGGCCGCTGTCCTCGGTGAGGTCGGGACCGCCCGAGGCCATGAACGCACCGTTGAGGTGGTTCATCAGCGCGCCGTCCCAGTCGAACCCGCCGAGGTTGCGGTCCCCGTCGGTGGCGATCACCGTGTAATCGCCGTCCTCGACCCGCATGACCGTGACGTCGAAGGTGCCGCCGCCCAGGTCGTAGACGAGTACGGTGCCGATGCTCGCGCCGTCCTCCTCGCCCGCCCCGTCCTGCCCGCCACCGGCGAAGGACCGGTCGAGGCCGTAGGCGAGCGCAGCGGCGGTGGGTTCGTTGACGATACGCAGCACCTCGAGCCCGGCGAGCCGCCCGGCGTCCTGTGTCGCCCTGCGCCGGAGGTCGTCGAAGTACGCCGGTACGGTGATCACCGCCTGTTCGACGGGCTCGCCCAGCATGATCTCGGCGTCTTCCTTGAGGCGTTTGAGCAGCAGAGCGGAGATCTCCTCGGGGCGGTACGGCGTACCGGTCTCCGAGTGGTAGACAGGCTTGGTCTCCCCCATGTACCGCTTGACGAACTGCACCACGTGGTCGGGAGCCGTGGCCGCAGACCGCTTCGCCTGGGAGCCGACGACCACCGTGTCGCCTTGGAACATCACCACGGACGGTGTGATGTTCTCGCCCTCCCGGTTGCGGACGATGGAGGGGCTTCCCGACCGGTCGGCGACCGCCACCGCGCAGTACGTCGTCCCCAGGTCTATGCCCACCACACGTTTCACCGCTGATTCCCCCTCTTCACGCGGAGCTGCTGACAGCAGCAATCATGCCCATTTCAAGAAGCATTGATAGCCGCCCGGCGAACTGTCCCTTCGGGGTGTCGGTTCGGCCCGTCATGCAGCCCAGCCCGTTCCCGTTTCCGGCCGCCCGGGGTCGTCGGACAGTGCCTGTCACCGGAGGCACCGTCCTGGATCCAGGTCGCGCACGGCGAGAGCACCGTGATGCGGCGGGGGAGCGGCTGGCGTAGGTGATCCTGGACGGGACGCCGCTGCCGATCGGGCCGTGTCGCCGCCGACCGACCGATCTACTCGGGGAAGCACCAGCGGCACGGTTGCCCGTCGGCACGTCAGGCCGTCCTGGTAGGAGGCAGTCGCCGTTACGTCGATGTCCACTCCTCCAGCGTGGGCTACGACGCCTGCCGGCCCGCGGACACCAAGTGGGCGAGGGAATCTTCGGCGACGCCGCGGACTACTGGCCTGTCAAGCTCCCCGGGACCCTACTGAACTGCGCTCCCATCGACAAGCGTGTCACCCTGGTCCACCCCCACGCAGATGCCACGTCAACACCGCCGCCCATGTCGAACGAGCCATCCGCATCGCCCTCCTGACCGACCGGCCTCCGGCGCCAGAGCTCCGGCACCCGCGAAGGACGAGGTCCGGGGCACCCTGGCCGGCGAGCGCAAAGGCACCGCTCGCCGAGCCCACCTACAGGGCCATGGCCTGTCTCTTTGATGTGATGACAACCGATGCCGTGCGGAAACTTTGGTTTACGTAGCCGTTTTCGTGAACTATGGTTGTCGCATGACGGTCTCTGAGATCACCCCAGAAGAGCAGGCAGAGCTCGACAAGGCCCTGTACGACGCCTTGAACCCCCTGGTCTCGGCCATACGCTCCCGGGAGACCGGGTTGTCCGCCGACCGTATGTGGGACGCGAGTCCGGTCGAAGTGACCCTGTCCGTCCTGGCCGCATGGAAGGTGATGGATGGCGAGGTCAAGCGGCTCACGGAGCGGGCGGCAATGACCGCCGGCTCCTACGGCGCGAGCTATGAGCAGTTGGGAGCCGTCTGGGGCATCACCCGGCAGGGTGCCCGGAAGAAATGGCCCGATGCCGTCAGCCGCTCAGCACCCTTGACAGCGGGCAAGAGAACGCTTGCGTTGTTCGGAGGGACTGCTGAGCTGGTGCGGTCGCCTTCCGGCGGTTGGGGCTGGACTGGTCTGGGCGCTGATGGAGCATCCGGCACGGCCGCCGAGGGAGCGCCGTACGCGACCGCAGAGGAAGCAGCGGCCCACGCGGGCGCGTTCCTCAAAGAACACGCCCGTGGCAACGGCGATCAGTCCTAGAGTGTCTCATGCGGGTCGCCTGCGGGCCCGGACGAGGACGGCTGCGAGGTGGAGTGCGGCCTGGTAGGCGGTGGCGAGCTTGTCTGTTCGCATGGCGGGGACGTGGCCATTGCGTGCGAACCCTGGCCGAAGAGCGGCCTGGCAGCAGCCTGCGTCTGCGCGTCCCGACCGCCTCAGCGCACCCAAGGCGCCGAACTCACGGTCCACCCGGACATCGCGAAGTTCACCCCGCCATATCCGGCCCGCGGGGAGCTTCACGTCAGGGCGGAGCCCGGGACAGTCCCTCGACCCTGGCGGAGTTTGCCCATGTCGGGTACGTCGACCACGATGTAGTCGTCTCCGATGGGGGAGCCGTTGGGCGGGGCCAGATCCTCCAGCTCAGCGGGGGCGGCCATGGCCGGGGTGCCGACAGAACCCAGGGTCGCAGCGGCGAGGGCGGTGGCAACGAGCAGCTCCTTCGTGATCGTCTCAACGCCCGAGGCCCGCCGGTGGCACGGACCCCTGGCCAAGGGCCCCTCGTCCGGACGCAGCCGACGGCTCCCTGGTCCGAGGCGGTCCCCTGGGGGTCCGAGCGGAACGCCTTCATGACCACCAGCCGCCTCGCCGGAGAACTCGTCACCCGCTGATCGCCATCTTGCCTGGCTGCCCTCTGAGGCATACCGAGACTGAACTCGAGGACGACGACCCCGCCCGGCCCGTCGAAGTAGAGCTCGACGCGGTTCTCGGTCAGGGCTGTTGTGTGACGCCTGGGGGCCTGTCTCGTGGATCTTGTCGGCTGAAGAACCGCCCTGCCGACGTCGCGCAGATGGGAATATGTGACGGTCGCACCCGCTCAACGGAAGGGAATCCTCGGCATGGCCGTCATCCACCACGTTGCTCTCAAGCCGACCAAGCTGGAACTGCTCGCCTCCTGGCTACCCTCCCAGCCGTGGTACGTCGGCGGCGCGGGCGAACCGGAACTGGCCAAGGCCGGCGGCTTCCGGCTGGACGACCCCCAGGGTGAGGTCGGGATCGAGTTCATGGTGGTCACCGATACCTCGGGCACCCAGCCCACCGCCTACTTGGTGCCGCTCACCTATCGCGGTGCCCCACTCGACGGGGCAGAGCACGCCCTGGTCGGCACCATGGAGCACGGGGTGTTGGGGCGGCGCTGGGCTTACGACGGCTGCCACGACCCGGCGCTGGTCGCCCAGTTGCTGGCTCTGATCGGGGGCCGGGTCCAGGCCCAGGACCAGAACACCAGCGACACCCCCGACCGGGAGGTCACCCGCTCCTGCATCGGTGACAGCCCCGCTTTCACGGAATTCACCGCCACTGCCATCGACGACCAAGAGGGCACTGAGCTGTCTGCACCGCATGGTCCGGCTCTCCGCCTGCACCGGGTCCTACGTCCCACCCCAGACGACGCGCCCGTTCTTCCGCCGGGGGCGACTGGCCACGTCGCCGGCGCCTGGCACATGCCGGATGGCACCCGCGCGCGGGGGCTGTTCGTGGTCTTGCACAACGGAGGACAAGCAGCTGCTGGACCCAACTGAGAAACTGGGAGGGGACCCTGCCGAGCCGGATCTCGGTGAACAGTGCAGGTCTGCGGGGCCAGCTACGAGAGATACGTCTGGATATGCGTGATCGTTCAGCGGTTTCGTCGGGGTTGAGGCTGCGTTGTCGGTCAGCCAACGACACCCAGGCGGTGTTGACCGCATTCGCGGACCCCATGACGACGTGGCAGGTCAGCGTGCCGATCCAGTCACTGGACGCTGCTGATCGATGGCTGGCCATCCAGCCAGGCAAGAACTCGGCAAGGGCCCGGCCGCACACGGTTTCGGGGACGAGCGGTGGGCTCCGGCCCGGGCCCAGACCGTGATCCGCCGCCGGTTCCGGCTGAGTCCTTCGGTGGCGACGGTGTGGCGGCTGTTGAAGCGGAACGGCTGGTCCTGACAGGGCACCCGCCCGCCGGGCCCTGGAACGTGACGAGCACACCACCGAGTTGTGGAAGAAGGAGGTGTGGCCGCGGGGAGAAGACTCGCGGCGGCGTGTGGGGCCTGGACCGTCTTCGAGGACGAGGCCGGCTTCTCCATGACGTCGCCGGTCGCCCGGCCATGGCCAACACCGCCTTCCACACCCCCGACGACCTCGACCACACACTGCGTCGGGAGTAACGCAGAATCCAGAACAGCCCCGACCTCATCGACGCCTGCCTCACCGCGCCCAGACCCAGAGCGGCACGTCGATGGCCACTCCCCATGTCGCGGGCGCCGCCGCCATCCTGGCGCAGCAGCACCCGGACTGGACCGGCGAGCGGATCAAGGCGGCGCTCACCGCTTCCGCCAAGCCCGGCCCGTACAGCGTGTACCAGCAGGGCACCGGCCGCACCGATGTGGCCCGGGCGATCGGGCAGACCGTCGTCGCCGAGCAGGGGCCGATCGGCTTCGGCCGCCCGAAGTGGCCTCACACCGATGACGAGCCGGTGACGAAGGAGATCACGTACCGCAATCTCGGCACCGAGCCGGTCGTCCTGGACCTGGCAATCGAGGCGCTCGGGATGGACGGCGGGCCCGCCCCCGCGGGCATGTTCGAGATGTCGTCGCGACAGCTCACCGTTGCGGCGGGCGGTGCGGCGAGCACCACGGTGACCGCCGATACACGCGTCGGCGGCGAGGCCTACGGCTCGTACGGCGGCTCGGTGACCGCGACCTCGGCCGACGGCCGGACCCGGGTGCGCACCGCCTTCGGCGTGGAGCGCGAGATCGAGTCGTACGACCTGACCATCAAACACCTGGACAACGACGGCAAGCCGACCGGCAAGGGTTTCACGGCGATCGATGGCCGGGACCACGACTACTACCAGGAGTTCGCCGACGCGACGGACGGCGAGTTCACGGTGCGCCTGCCCAAGGGCGGTTATGCGCTCACCGGGATCCTCAACGCCGGCGGCGAGTCCGCCGCCCCCGACTCCCTCCTCCTGGCCCCGGCCCTGCAGCTGACCAAGGACACCACGGTCATCATGGACGCCCGGGAGGCCAAGCCCACGCGCATCACCGTCCCCGACGCGGGAGCCGAGAACCACCACGCCCAGCTCATCCCGGGCTACACCCGCTCCGACGGGCAGCCCGTGGGCTTTACGCCGACCATCTTCGACTTCCCCGATTTCCAGAGCTTCAAGGTCGGTCACATCGGCCCAGAGGCGCCGAAGGACGCGGCATACGCCCAGTACAGCGGTTTCTGGACACGTCAGCCGGCCGACGGGCGCGCAGTGAACTACCGTCTCGCGTGGAACCGTACGGGTTCACTCGGCGGCTTCTCCGCCGACGTCCGGCGCGAGCAGCTGGCCGAGATCGACTTCGCGGCCGGCAGGCCCGGCCCTGAGCCAACCGCTCAGGTCGCGGTGATGCCTCTGACACCCATCGGCGAGTTCGCGGCCGACTTCAGCACCCCCACCCAGCGCCAACTGCCGCTGCGGACCTCTGAATACGTCCTCGGCAACGGCGTCAAGTGGACCTACTCCGTACACCAGTGGGAGTCGGGGAACGCGCAGCTGGGAAGGTTCACGGCGTACCAGCCGAAGAAGAGCTACACCGCGCGGTTCAACGTCGGTGTCTTCGGTCCGCTCCTGCCCCCGGGTGAGGGTGAACCCCGGTGGGGGCGTCCCGGGATCGCGCGGAGCGGGAACACGATCAAGGCGTATCTGCCCATGTTCGGCGACAGTGACGGGCATGAGAGCAGCAGCGGCTACACGAAGCTGGAGAGTTCGCTCCGCGCCGACGGCGAAGAGATCCCCGCCGAGGGCGATCCGCTGAGCATCGCCGAGTACACCGTCCCCGCCGGGGACGGCCGGTACGAACTGAGCGTCGACGCCCCCCGGGACCCCGAGCTACTCGCGGTAAGCACCCGCGTGCGGGCGCAGTGGACGTTCAGGTCGGCCGGCGTGTCCGGGGACAGTTGGGCCCGGCTGCCGCTGTCCGTGGTCCGCTTTTCCCCCGGGCTGTCACTGACCAGTACGGCGAAGGCCGGCGAGAGGTTCAAGGTGCCCTTCACCGTGGAGGGCGCGGCCACCGCTCGGACAGCCAAGAAGCTGGAGTTCGAGGTGTCCTATGACGACGGCAGGACCTGGACCACGGCCAGAGCCGTCAACGGCACCCACCTGTCGCTGAACCACCCCGCGCAGCCGGGCACCGTCTCGCTGCGTACCAAGCTGACCGACCGTGACGGCAACACCCTGGTCCAGACGACCGACCGCGCCTACCTCACGGTCCGGTAGGGCGAGGGCAGCGCAGCGAGGGCCGAAGGGCCCGTTCCGACAGGGCCCGGGTCGAGGATCCGGGTCCTGCCGGTGTGGTCGCGCTCCGGTGGACGGCCCAGCCGACGGATATGCACTCCCAGTCTCGGCCAGGTCATGAGGCTGCGTGGCGCATTGCCGCCGTTGACCGTCTTGTCCGTTCCATGTCACCTTCGAACGGCCCCCGCGCCGGGGGCACTCATCCCACGGGAGGGGCACATGGTGACGACAGGCAGCGGGCACAGAGGAAGCAGCGGCACCCGGGTCGCCGTCGCGCTGACAGCGATCGTGGTCGCGGCGGCCTGGACGGGACCGGTCGCGGCAGCCGCCGGCGGACCGCCCGCTGGCGCGCCGGTGACCATGGAGGCGATCGCGCTGAGCGACCCGAGCTTCGAGGAGCAGGAGCAGCTGCGGGCGATCGCCGGCGCCATCTGGACACCCGAACTGGCAGCCGGCTGGAACATGAACGCCGAAGTGGCCGACGTCCTGTCCACGGCCACCGGCGAGATCCTCAAGTGCAGCGAGGCGTTCGCCCTCGTGCCGCGCCCGGCCGGTTTCCTGCCCGGACTCGGCTATCTGGTCAACTACTGGAAGAACCTGCGCGACTACTTCCTGGCTGTCAAGAACGACCGGACGTACCGCGCTTGCGTGGTCACCGCCGCGGCCAACTACCGCTCTCCCCTCGAGATGGCCTCCATGGGCATCTGACACGGCAGGCGTTACTGCTGCGACCGGCACGCGTTCGCCAGCCGGCCGCCGGGGGCTGTGGCAGCACCGCAGGCCCGCGTCGGCCGGGCCGCCGCGCCGCCCCGCCGTCTGCGCGGCGGCGTCAGGCGGGGAACAGCGGCCGGGGGAAGCCGGCGTGCGGGGTGGCGCCACCGGCCGGATGCGTCGTGAGCGACGTCGACGACCGGCCGGGGCCGGCAGATCGGCGAGAGCGCGGCCGGCCGCGGAGGGCATGACCGCGCGGCGGGCGGCGCCGTAGGGGCGGAGCTTGCCGGTGACGATCACCCGGGCGTCCACCTGCACGCGGTGATGGTGAGCTCGGTGATGCGTCCGTCGTCGTCGAGCGTGAAGGCGTGGGCGAGGTCGACGGTGCCGCCGAGGAAGTCGCCTTCGAGGCGTTGGGTCACCGTCCAGCGCCGGTCGTCGTGCGGGACGGCGGTGAGGGGGGTGGTCGTGTAGGTGTACTCGGTCGAGGTCCTGTCGAGCCAGGCCCGGACCGCGTCGCGGCCGCGATGCGTGCGGCCGTCGTCGACGACCACCGGGGCGGGGCCGAAGCAGTCCGCCGCCGTGGGCACGTCGTGGCGGGTGTGAGCGTCGAGGTACGTCCGGATGCGGACGGGCAGGCCGAGGAGGCCGTCCGGGGTCATGCGGGTGCTCTCCTAGTAGGTGCGGGGTGGGGTCAGAGGGTGGGGACGGTGCCGCCGTCGATGGTGTGCTCGGCACCCGTGATGGCGGCGGCGCGGTCGGAGACGAGGAAGGCGACCAGCTCGGCCACCTCCTCGGGGCGTGCCGGGCGGCCGAGGGGGATGCCACCGAGCGAGGCCAGCACCTGGTCCCAGGCCGCGGCCCGGTCGATGCCCTGTGCGTCGGCGATGCGGGCGACGAGGGCCGTGGTGCCCTCCGTCGCGATCGCGCCCGGGGAGACGACGTTGACCCGTACTCCGTGCGGGGCCAGTTCCCGGGCGAGGCCCTTGCTGTACGTGGTCAGCGCGGCCTTGGCGGCGGCGTAGCCGAGTGTGGCGTCGGGCAGGGGCAGCCGGCGCTGGATGGAGGAGACGTGGACGACGGCGCCCCGGCCCGCGTCCCGCATCGCCGGGAGCAGTGCGCGATCGAGGCGTACGGCGGCGAGCAGGTTGAGGGCGAGCTCGTCCTGCCAGTGGGCGTCGGTGAGGGCGGCGAACCCGCCGGCCGGCGCGTGTGAGCCGCCGAGGGTGTGCACGACGACGTCCGGGGTGCCGAGCCGGTCGCGCACCGCCGAGACCACGGTGCTGACGCCGTCCGGCGTGGTCAGGTCGGCCGTGACGAAGAGCGGGTCGGCCGCCGCGGTCGCGGGCGCCGTGCGGGCCGTCGGGAGCACGGTGGCGCCGGCCGCGCGCAGGCGGGCCGTGATCGCGGCGCCGGTGCCCCGTCCGGCGCCGGTGACGACGGCGAGACGCCCCGCGAGGTCGGGGGAGAGGGAAAGGCTGCTGGTCATGTGCCGGAGCGTGCCGCCTCCCGCGGCACCCGGGTCAAGCGCTGTACTCTCCCCCTGCGGGAGGGTGCACAGTGGGGGGTGTGCTGACGATCGGCGAATTCTCCCGGCTGACCCACCTGAGCATCCGTACGCTGCGCCGCTACCACGAGGCCGGGCTGCTGGAGCCCGCGCACGTGGACCCGTCGAGCGGCTACCGGTACTACGACCCCGGCCAGATCCCCAGCGCACAGGTCATCTCCCGGCTGCGGGAACTCGACGTACCGCTCGCCGACGTCCGGCGGATCCTGCTCACCCCGGACCCGACCGTGCGCGCGCACCTGGTGGGCGAGCACCTCCAGCGGCTCCAGGACCAGCTGTCGCGGACCCAGGCGGCCGTCGCGTCGCTGCGACGGCTGCTGCGCCCCGAACCGGCCGGTGTCGCCGTCGAGCTGCGCCCCGCGCCCGCGCGGCGCGTGGCCGCGGTGCGGGGCACGGTCACCCACGAGGAGGTGCTGTCCTGGTACGCGGGCGCGATGGCCGAGCTGGACGCCGTCATCGACGCGCCCACGGGCCCCGCGGGCGGCCTCTACGACAACGCGCTGTTCAGCGAGGGCCGCGGGGACGTGCTCGTGTACGTCCCGGTCGCCGCGCCCGTGCCGGACCTGGGGCGCGTCCACGGCACCGAGCTGCCGCCCGCCGAGCTGGCGGTCACCGTGCACCCGGGGTCCCACGACACCATCGACGTCACCTACGGCGAGCTGGGCAGGTGGGTCGCCGACCACGCCCTCGCCGTGGCCGGGCCGGTGCGCGAGACCTACCTCGTGGGCCCGCGCGACACCCCGGCCGCCGAGGAGTGGCGCACCGAGATCGGCTGGCCGGTGTTCCGGGTCGCCGGTGCCGGCCCCCGCCCGGTCTGAGTCCGGCACGGCCCGGCGGGGACGCTGGGTCGCGCCAGGTGACCACCGCCTGCCGATCGGACGACGGCCAGAGGCAGACAGGTCGTCGGGCGTTCCGGGGAACAGTGGCGCGTACGTGTCGGGGGCCTTGCGCACGAGCGCGGACCGGCGGCTCAGATGGGACGTCTCGTCGCCGAGCCAGGGCGGCAGCTCCCCGGCGTCGGCGCGGGCGGGCTGGTCGCGGACGGGGGCGTGCGGGTGGCCCGCCGCGTACCCGGCGACCAGCGAGGCGGCGCAGCTGTCCTGGTGACCCAGCTCCCGCCACACCCGGCAGACCTCCAAGCCGTAGCGGACCAGGGCGGCGCGTGTTCTGGAGAACGGGCCTGCCTGCGAAGAGGCGTACGGGCCGCTGCCCGAGATCTGATTCACCGACATCGACATCGACATCGACACCGACGGCAACGTCGACCAGGATGCCGTCGCCCGCTACCGGGAGACCGGCACCGTGGTCGCGGAGTGGAACTGCGGCCCCGCCGGCGACGGCGACGGCGACGACGTCGCGCCCGAACAGCCGGAGTCCGCCCGCCGGTGACCACCGGGCGCTCGTGTGGTTGCGGACACAGTATTCGCATGGCCCGGAGTCATTGACCGCGCCCTCGGCCGGTCGGGGTGCCGCTGGGCTAGCTAGGTCACTCCCCGGCGGCGGTGCGGGACATACCTGCGACGTGGGTGGCAATGGTGTCGAACATCCGCATCGTGGCGTGATGCTTCCACTCGTCCACCGGGTCCGGCCAGCTCGACAGCTTCACGCCGACCACGTCACGAGCACGGTCGATGTAGACGAACTGACCATGGATGCCGAGGCACAGCGCCACGTCTCCCCCCGCCCTGGGGAACCAGAACTTGTTGCGGTAGCGGCCGCCCGGCATCCCGTGGGCGTCGGGCCCGGCTGCGAACGCCTCGGCCGAGTCGGCTCCGCCGGTGAAGATGTCCTCCACCCACGCCGGGGACACGACTCGTTCCCCGGTGAGCGAGAGACCGCCGGCCAGGATCGCCGCACCGAACCGCGCCAGGTCGCCCAGCGTCGCGCAGACACCGCCGTCGAAGATCCCGGTGCCCTCCGCGTCGACGCTGATGAAGGCGTCGTGCTCGGCACCCAGGCGGGACCAGAGCAGTTCGGAGGCCAGATGCGCGAACGGCCGGCCGCCCGCCGCCTCGCAGACCCACCCCAGGACGTCGGTGTCGGCGCTGCGGTACCGGAACGGGCCACCGTGCGGACGCTCCTGCCGCAGGGTCGCCAGGAACGCCTTGAGTGTGCGAGGGGTGCCGGTGCCGCCGGGGGCCCATCCGGCGGAGACGTCGAGAAGACTGACCTCCGCCCCGGGATCGAGATAGTCCTCGCTGAACCGGACGCCGCTGCGCATGTCCAGCAGGTGCCGCACCGTGGCCCCGGCGTACCCGCTGTCGGCCAGTTCGGGAAGGTAGTCGCTCACCAGGGCCTCGGGAACGATCAGACCACGGTCGACGAGGGCTCCGGTGACGGTGGAGACCAGTGACTTGCTGACCGACATGAGCAGATGCCGGGTGGCGGGGGTCAGCGGGCTCATGTACTCCTCGGCGACGACCCGGCCGCAGTGCATGACCAGCCAGCCGTCGGTGTCGCTCGCCTCGACGACCTCGGGGACGGTCATGGTGGTCCCGTCCTGAAGCGGGACCTGGAGTCCCGTCAGGTCGACCGGGTCGGCGGGCAGGCCGACGACGGGGCCGCCGCCCCGGGAGATGACGGCCGTGGGGAAGATGTCGTCCATGTGCTGGAACGACCAGCCGATCCGCTCGGGGGACCGCCAGTTCTCCACGGTGACCGGCGTGGACGGTACGTCGTGCTCCGGGTGCATGTGTCTTACCTCCGCGACTTCGGTGTGGACGGCCCGGCCGGTCGGGAGCGGGCCGCGACGGTGGGCGCTTACGGGGTCCGCCCAGGGGCGTCGCCCCGGACGGCGCGCGTCCCTCACTCAGCTCCACGGAAAGTGTTGCGGTATGCGCGCGGTGACACGCCCAGCGCTTCTCGGAAGTGTTGACGCATCGCGCTCCCTGTCCCGAAACCGGCTGCGGCCGCGATACGGTCCACGGGCTCATCCGTGCGTTCCAGCAGTTGGCGAGCGTACTGCAGGCGCTGCTGGCCGAGCCACTGCATCGGAGGCAGCCCGGTCTCCTGACGGAACTTGCGGGTCAGCGTGCGCACACTCGTCGCCGCCTGGCACGCCAGGTCCTCGAGAGTGAGGGCCTCACCGAGGTGCTCCAAGGCCCAGACGCGGGCGGCGGCGACTGAGTCGTCCGCGGGTTCGGGCACGGGACGGTCGATGTACTGGGCCTGGCCGCCCTCGCGGTGTGGGGGAACCACCGTTCCGCGTGCGACGGCGTTGGCGACGTCGGCTCCGTAGTCACTGCGGATCATGTGCAGGCACAGGTCGATCCCGGCGGCTACACCGGCAGATGTCAGGACCCGGCGGTCATCGGTGTACAGCACGTCGGGGTCCACGTCGATCTCCGGATACAGGGCGGACAGTTCTGGACAGGACTTCCAGTGCGTGGTCGCCCGCCGGCCTGCGAGCAGACCGGCCGCCGCCAGCACGAACGACCCGGTGCAGATGGACGCCAGACGTGCATGTGCCGGCACTTGCGCGAGGGCAGCCCGCACAGGGGGACTCAGCCGGCCACGCTGCTGAGGACCGTAGTCCTCGACCGCGGCGGGTACGACCACGGTGTCGGCGTTGCGGAGCGCCTCCGGCCCCACTGGCACGTTGACGGTGAAGTCGGCGTCGGTGGTGATCTCACCCGGCTCCGCAGCGCAGGTCACGACCGAATACAGAGGCCGCCCGGCGTCATCGACGGCGGTGCCGAACAGGCGGTGCACGATTCCCAGTTCCATGGGCAAAAGCCCGGGACGCACCAGGACGACGACTCTGTGCAGAGGTTCATCACTGACTGTCATGGCCAGATTCTTTCACTACATGTCCAAACGGCCAATGGTTCCAGGCGCCCCTCTCACTGAAGGTGGAGTACATGCATGACACGATCGGCCCTCACACGAAGAGCTCCGGGCGCCGCGCATGGTGGGTAGCCACTGTCGCAGGAGGGGCGATCGTCGTCGCGGGCGCTTTCTCCACCATGCCAGGCATCCTGCAAGAGCCCCTGCGTCAGGAGTTCCACTGGTCCCGTGGCTCCATCAGCCTGGCGGCATCAGTCAACATGATCCTCTACGGGCTCACCGCCCCCTACGCGGCCGCCCTGATGGACCGGTTCGGCATCCGCCGGGTCGTCGTCGCCGCGCTCGAAACCGTCGCCGCCGGAGCAGTGCTCACCACCGTGATGAGCGCCGCGTGGCAGTTCACACTCTTCTGGGGTTTTCTCGTCGGCCTGGGTACCGGCTCGCTGTCCATGACCCTCGGCACCACCGTCACCAACCGGTGGTTCACCACCCGCCGCGGCCTGGTGACCGGCATCCTCTCCTCTGGCAGCGTCCTCGGCCAGATGGTCTTCCTTCCCGCCCTGTCATGGACCATCGCCCGCTACGACTGGCGCCCCGCTCTCAGCAGCATCGCCCTCGCAGCCCTGGCAGTCACGCCACTGGTCTATCTCGTCCTGCGTGACCACCCTGCTGACCTCGGACGACGCCCCTACGGCAGCACCACCTTCGTCCCCCGCCCCGCACCCGTCCCGGGCGCCGCCCGCCGTACCGTGACCGTCCTGCGCAGCGCCGCACGGACCGTGCCCTTCTGGCTGCTCGCCAGTGCCTTTGCCATCTGCGGCGCATCCACCAACGGCATCATGTGGACGCATTTCGCCCCAGCCGCCCACGACCATGGAATGCCCGTCACCACGGCCTCGACCCTGCTGGCGTTCATCGGCATCTTCAACGTTGTCGGCACGATCGCCTCCGGGTGGCTCACCGACCGCACGGACGCACGCCGGCTTCTCGCTGTCTACTTCCTCGTGCGGGGCTTGCTGATGGTCAGTCTGCCAGTCATCATGACCTCCACCGTCAGCCCGCCCATGCTGGCCTTCGTCATCACCTTCGGCCTGCTCGACCTGGCGACCGTGCCTCCGGTCATCGCCTTGTGCCGCACCTTCTACGGGGATGACAGTGCCGTTGTCTTCGGCTGGACCAACGCAGCCCACCAGATCGGAGCCGCGTCCGCCTCATTCCTCGGAGGCGTCACCCGCGACACTTTCGGCAGCTACGACTTCGTCTGGCTCGCCCTCGCCGCCGCCTGCGCAACCGCCGCCCTGCTGTCCCTGGTCATCCGTCTCCCTCTGGCGACTTCCATCAGTGACGAGCAACAGACCTACCCCTCCTCGGCCGCCGGCAAGTGACAGCGCTGTACATCACGACATGCAGCCCGCCAGCGCGAAATGCAGCGACACCAGGGCCACAGAACCGGCCCTTCACAGGGGCGTTCACGAGAGGGACGGTGTGTCCGGCCGGGCAGGTCACCGTGGCGGCGGTGGTATCGATGGTGAAGTCGTCCAGGGTGAAGCCGCCGGGGACGGCCGCCCGCAAGGGGGCGGGCTTGAGGAACAGCCGGTGGCCTGCTTCTTCGAGGGCCTGGCGGGCCACGCCGGTGGAGTATGGGGTGTCACCGAAGGCGTCCACCGGTCCGTCTTCTCCGGCGAGCAGGCCGAGGCCGACGGTGGCCTCGTGGTGGTCGGCTCCGGCACAGGGCGTGAGGGCGACGGCGGTATATGACCCGGTCTCCGGCTCGACGGCGAGGTGGGCCTTGAAACCCCTGCCGGTGAGTGCGGGTCTTGTGCACATGCCGGCCCCCGGGGTCGACGGTGGAAACCATCCGGTCCTGCGCGGTCCCCGGGCGATGCGCCAGCGTCCGTCACGGCCGCCGGAATCCTCGGCTGGTTCGGCATCCTGCCCGGCCGCCAGGGCCAGGATGCCCATCGCGTTTGCCACCTTCTCACCCAGTTCCTGCTCGGGCAGATGCCCCAGCAGCCTGAGCGCGTCGGTGACCAGGGCATCCACGAGACCGGCGCGGGCCTCCTCGTCGTTCCAGGCGATCCGTGGTCTGCCCGGGTCGCTGTAGTCATGCGCGGTGCACTGCACGGCTGCCACTTGGCCGGCTCCCCGGACCCCCCGGATGACTGCGCGGACGGCGGCGATGAGCTGCGTGACAGTGTCCTGGGTGGCGACCGCGTCGTCCAGCACGGTGGAGTCCAAAGCCCGCTGGTGCTTGCCCCTGAGCACACCGGTCGCCTTCACCACCTCCCGCACCGCCGAACACCCGGTTGGAGCGCACCGAACGGGAAAGACGGCGGCGGAAGCAGGCCAGCAGCGACGGATCGAACGCCATGTCATGAAAGAGTCTGGCCCCGCCGCTCATCCGGCGGGGCCAGAACCCCAAGATCTTCATGAGCCTTCTAGGCCGTGTTTTAGGTCGGGATTCTGATCCACGCCTCGTGCTGTGATGATCACGTTGTGGGGCGTGGGGATCTTTCTGATGAGCAGTGGTCTGTGTTGGAGTCGTTGCTTCCTGCGGCGGGTGTGAGTCGCAGGTCGCCGGGTCGTCGGCGGCTGGTGGACGGTGTTCGGTGGCGGGT